>JANYEO010000273.1 GCA_025363025.1 Opitutia bacterium | reverse complement strand
ATTTGTTTTCGCTCTTTTAAGGTTAAGTGGCAGTACTGCTTTTTTGGCATGATGATTAATCTGTTTTCCAACATTATCATCACTGCTGCTTAACCCTTTTTCCAGCCTAAGGGTGCTGCACTTCATACTTGAATCGGCCATACCGACTTATCTTGGCCCCTCCTTGTCAAAAATGGCATTTTAATATTTGACGACTACTTATACAATTATGGCAATCCAGATAGCCCACACACTGCAATCGATGCCTTTTTAATGGCTCATCAAGGCCAGTACCAAGTCCTTCACAAAGGCTGGCAGGTTCATATTCGAAAAATAGTCGACTAAAATGCTACAAGCATGCAACTATATCTACCTCAATCTCAGCTTGAATAAACAGTCTACCTACGATATATCAAACAGACTGCACTACTATTCTACCTCTATGAGCTTGCTAAACGACGCCCTGGCCAAAATTAACGAACGCCCTCCCACCCCGATCCCTTTTCAGTCGGATATTCTTCTGCGTCCCCTGCCGTCTCGCCCTGCATTTGGGCCAGTAAAGTGGGGGCTAGTAATAATAACGATCATAGGCTGTGTCGTTGCTGGGTCTTACCTGCTATCAGGCAACCCCCTGTTATCCATTAACTTTACGCTTAGTGGGCCTCCTTCTGCCGCAAAACAAACAACCCTTTCGCCGACACCTACCGCCAACATGCTTGAGTTATCCTTGAGCCCCCTCATCCTAACAGAAGCCCCCCTTCCTGTTACCTTACCGCTTAATACAGAAGCAGCGCCCGCTTTAAACGCTACCGCAGCTTACAACCCTCCACCCTCTGCCATAGACACCCAGGGGGCAGCTATACGTACCTTTTTAGATACCGTGCAAGTAGGGGGCGTTCGTTTAACCGGTGGACGTAGCCGCGCTTTAATTAATAACCGCGCCTATTTTGTGGGAGAACGCATCCACCCAGACCTGCCGATCACCCTGCTAAGCGTCCGCCAGCGGGAAGTTATCCTGGCCGATGATCAAGGAAATACTTACACAAAAATATTCTAAATTGCCTGAAAATCACTTTTTTCGCCTAAAACTACGAATTCAATTGACCTCTTGAAAAATATGACGATAAACGACCACCTACTGTCCAAGGATTTGCATCATGTCCCAGCATAAAAGTTTCAAAAAAGGTGCCGCCGGCTCACTCAGCAAGCGGAATGTTCTTAAACGTTTTGAGCGCGTCGAGCTGCTCAAAAAACGGAGTCAATGGTCCGATGGCGATCGCGTCCTCGGCTTAAAGAAGACTAAGCCTGAAGATTAAGCTATAGCGTTCACCCGCTACTTAAAAAACCTGCTTCGTAATGAAGCAGGTTTTTTGCTATCATCTAACCCGAAAGAGCCGCCCAAATACCCTGTTTAAAGGTTCTTTCAGCTGATGATAACGAAGCACCTTATCATCAGCTCTATCCACATATAAAGGGCTTCGTTGCACTAATTTCTCCGCCTTAAATGATAGCGAACTCTTATATAAAACAACATCTGCGTGAATCATAAAAGCATCTTCCCTCACCTGCAAACGCGGCCCTGCTTTATCCAGAAACACTTGCGCCTCTAAACCGCACCCAGAAGCTTTTAAAGCCGCTATTAAAGCCCCCATCTCCCCTTCCGGCCCATCTTCTAGGCGCCTGTTAATAAATGCGCTCACCGCGCAAAATGGGCGACGCCTCTTTACTTCATCCGATAATGCCAAGGCCAATGAACGTACCTGTCCTGCGGTTAAGCCCAAGTTTAAGCTCTCCAAAAACCCTTCCCAAGCCTCTACTCTTACCTCATTCACATTAAAAGGGGCCTCTACATAAAAAGGGGACCCCACAGCAATGTGTGCCGCGGCATAGGTATGGTCAAAAAATGCACGGTTTAAAAATAACCCCGCATCGAAGGCTTCTAAAGCCCCATCCGTTTTAGGCCGCATCCACTGAGCCCTAAGAAGCCCCTCCAGTCGAGCCCCCTCTCCTAATGCGCGAAAGGCAATCCGCGGGTGCCACCGCACATCCGCGAGGCCAATTGGCGAATGTAATGTCTCTGTCGGCTGCTTAAGTAATACAGCGGGCGGCTTTACAAGAGGAATAGCTATACTCACCCCATGCCGAGCTTCCGGTTTATCCATTAATTGAAAAACATCCCCTATGCGTTTGTCTAATCGCTCATCTTTCACAACCCACACACGGTTCAATGGAGCCACTTGCCCTGGGCCCGCTACCCATTCAAAAGATAACTTTTTTATAGCGAATGCCTGCTCTTCTTTTAGGCCTCTCTTCTTCTTTCCTTCAATTGACTCTTGCTGCACAATCAATCGTAAGGGCCTTAAATCCGTTTCTAGTATAACACCCCCAATCGATATTCGTTTTTGCGGTTGAGCCCAAGTTAAAGACTCACCTGGCCCAAAAGCCGCTTTCCTTTCTATACTAAAACCCTCCCCTTGTGGGTTCTTAAAACTTTCTTCCTGAGGGCTTACTTTCTGAAGCGGCTGCCACTTCGCATCCTCTTGCCATTGCTCAAGAGAGGGTTTCATCATATCTGTCAACTCAGCTGTTAAAAGATAAGTCGCCTCAGGTAATGCTTGTTCATGCGGATTAAACACCCTCACCCAAGGCACAGGCGTTACATACGGCTGATATGTAGGAATATCCAGATTCGACCCCACATAAATCAGCGTTTTTTCAAGGCTTACTTTAAAATCTACTCCAACGGCCTCAACCTCTGGCGCAATAGGCGACATCACGGGATCCCCACGCGGCCTTTCCCCTAAATATTCAATCTCTTCATACGGTGAAGCCTTTAACCATTGATCAAAGACAGTCTCAAACGGAAAGCCAGCATGCGGTTGATCAAAACTACCCCTCGGCGCTGCCGGCCCATAGCCTTGAACAAGGCTACCCTCTTCCCGCTTATGCAAGGCATCATAGGCAACATCCCAAAGCGGCCCATAAATCATGCCTTCCGGCGTCTCTTCTATGAAGATCGGCCGTCCTTTATAATCGCTTTCAAAAGCCACCCCTAGCGCTTCATTTAAATCAATCAGCCATCCACCCACAACATTATCAGTTAATAGCCCTAAAGGCCTTTTTGACCCTTTGCTGTCACGGCTTAACGGCTCTACCCACACCCGCACCTCCCCCTCAGGGAAGGTATGAATAACGGGCTCTATCTCCCCAATTTTTCTCGGCTGCGGCTCAAAAAATGTTCCCCGGTCTTCCAATACTTCAAGGACCAATTCTCCTGTATCATTCAATTGCCTCCACATCGTAGCCCGCCTATCCGGCCCTAGTAAGGTTTGAAGCCTCCCGACAGCCTCCAACACCCCATACCGCGCATACCCCTTCGCTATAGCGCCAAAATGCTCCTGCCTTTGTATCTGAGCCTGAAGGCCTACCCAGTTAAAAAAAGCAAAGGCCACCATCGAAAAAAGCCCTATCCCCGCTATCACGAGTGGCAGTACAAACCCTGCTCGCCCCTTATAGCTCAAATAATAACGAATACCTCTTCTCATTATGAAACCATCAACGCATGCCCCTAACCTTAAGTAAAGCCTGCAATCTATGGGTGACCTGCAGTTAATTGCATCACGCACGTATACTAATAAATTATTGACATTTAAGTTGACAAACAAAACTTAATACACTATAAAACATCTAAACAATAACTAAAAAATACCAATTAAAAAATAATGGGCCCATTCAAGGGTGAAGTGCAGCACTTGGTGAACAAGTGGTCAGCTTCAGGAAGACTTCTGTTGGTATTTTTTAGTTATTGTTTAGATGTTTTATAGTGTATTAAGTTTTGTTTGTCAACTTAAATGTCAATAATTT
>JANYEO010000261.1 GCA_025363025.1 Opitutia bacterium | reverse complement strand
TAATTATTTATCTAAAGGCATTAAGAGTATCTTCCCACTACGTCCACCCTGCTCTGCATGCAGGACAGCGGCCTGGAAGGCATCCAAGGGATATACTTTGTCTACTGGAATATGCAGAGAGCCTTCTTCCATCAAGGCTAGGAGCTGTGCATAGAGGGCCATCACCTTTTCCCGAGGCGCTGTGCGGCGCCAATTGTCCCACCAAAAACCAACGAGGCGAATATCATTAAAAATAAAGGGTTTTGTGGGGAATTTGACTAATTGTGGGCTTATACCCCCAAAAGTTACCATGGTTCCCCCATAAGTGAGGCTACGCATAAGGGTGATGGCACTTGTGCCTCCAATTGAGTTTAAGGCCAAGCGGATGGGGGCCCCTCCTGTTAAAGAAGGTAAATCTCGCCAAAAAGGGGACCCCTCTGCCACTACGGAATGGGCCCCTAGAGCGGCCAGGTGAGCGGCTTGGCTAAGATCTCGTACGACATTTAGGGTCTTAAGACCGCGGAGTTTGGCGAGTTGAATGACGAGTTGTCCAACGGCTGAGTTGGCCCCATTTTGGATTACCCAATCTCCCGGGGCAAGTGTGGCAAAGTTTTCGAGTAAAAGCCAAGCTGTGGGCGGGTTTATGAG
This sequence comes from Opitutia bacterium, assembly GCA_025363025.1. GTDB lineage: Bacteria > Verrucomicrobiota > Verrucomicrobiia > Opitutales > JANYEO01 > JANYEO01. The sequence goes on along the minus strand of JANYEO010000261.1, from coordinate 7,137 downwards.
GGCCATAGCTGATTGGAGTAAATGAAGCGCTATTGGGAGCCTTACAAGCTCTGTTTCCTTAAGCGTAATATACTCCTGCCAGGTGCCCATGGCTTCAGGCAAGAAGGCAACACGGCTGCCGACCTTCCACCCCTTAACCTCGCTTCCTAGCTCAACAATTTCCCCTACCCCTTCTCTTCCTGCAACGGCTGGGAGCTCTGCTAGGCGGCCATAGGAGCCATTTATCATCCCAAAATCTGAAGGGTGAATGGGGGCGGCTAGGAGACGGATGCGGACTTCTCCTGGGATTAAGGGTAAACGGGGTAAGCCGCTGAGTTTTAATACTTCGGCTGGGTGGCCATACCGTTCATAAACAACTGCTTGTGCAAAATGCATAAAGAAATAATAGGAAATAAATGATAGAGGTCAATCAAGAAGAGGCTGCTGAAAGTGGCACTGTTAATGTACCAGCATGCTAGTACAGTTCTTCGATTAATTTGCGGAAAACTGTGCTACCATACTAGCATGCTGGTACAGTTTTAGGGATAAAAACTGTGCTACTGTACTAGCACGTTGATACAGTTTTAAATTTAATTTTCGTCATCGTCTGCTGCCTTTAATGGTAATGAGAATGTAAAGCGAGCACCCTTGCCTGGAATATTAGTTGCCCAAATTTTGCCTTCATGCGCTTCGATTATCGAACGACATATTGAGAGTCCAAGCCCAACTCCAAATTGACTGGATTCGGCTGCACCCCGAATAAATTTCTCGAAGACTTTTTCTTCCATACCGGGAGGAAGACCAGGGCCATTATCTTCGATAGCAATATTCATATAGTCCCCTGCTTCTTCGGCTGTAATAAGAATATGACTGCCAGGGGGGGTGTGTTTTGCGGCATTTTCTAGTAAATTATACAATACGCGCTCTATGAGGATGGTGTCGATTGAGATTGGCGAGATATGGGGCGGTATAAGGACTTCGATTTGATGATTCCGCAGGAGGCGCCCTACTGTTTTTAATGCTTTGCTTAAGACTTGGCTTAAAGCTTGCCACTGTTTGTTTAATTGAACCCCGCCATTTTGCAAGCGGGCCATATCTAATAAATTTGAAACAAGCCCGGTCATTTGCAGGGCATTTTCGTGTATTGATTCTGCAAGGTCTTTGCGATCGAGACAAGGTTTAGCCACGTCCTCCACTAATTGTTTTGAGGAATTTGTAATGGAAGTGAGTGGCGTGCGCAGTGCATGCGAGAGGGCTGATAAAATAGAATTGCGCAGTTGCTCCGACTGCATGCTAACGAGAGCTTCTTGGGCAACTTCTAAATAGTGGACGCGTTCTATAGCGAGGGCAATTTGAGAAGAGAAAGTATCTAACAGTTGGCGTTGTTCTGGCTGAAGGATAACGCGTCGCGCTTTGAGCGGCGACACTGCTAATACCCCGCGTATGCGCATGGGGGCATGGAGTGGAAGATATAAGGCGGGGCTACCGGGCAGTGTATTTGTACCCATGCCTGCCGTTTGGTTATTATCATACACCCATTGTGCAATGCCCATGTTGATATCTTTAAGCAGGCTTTCAACGGGTTGTTCATCGATTATTTGCCGTATTTTTTCTAAATTATCGGGCAAGAGCAGTGCAATTTTTGCTTGGAAGAGGCTACTTAAATGTTGGGCACTGATATGAATAATTTGCGTAATGGTGAGAGCTCCTGATAGCTCTTTTGTCATCGCATATAAAGCACTTGTGCGGCGTTCCCTTAAAATGGCGATACGGGCTTGATAATGAAGAGTGGCTGTTAAATTACTAACTAGTAAAGCTACCCCTGTCATAATCAGTAACGTTAAGAGGTACTGAGTATTTGAGATTAAAAATGAAGCCCCTGGAGGGATCAAAAATAAATTAAAAGAAAGAACACTGAGAATAGACACTAAAATACTGGGGCCACGCCCATAACGAATAGCGACAAAGACAACTCCTATTAAATAAATCATCATGAGGTTTGCTAAATCAAAAACGACCATGATTTTTGTCGAAACAAGTGTTATTAAACCACAAACAATGATCGCCAACAAGTAGCCTATTTTTGAGGTGGGCAGTGTGGTATCTTTTATATCTGATAATTCAAAATTTTGATCTATACGGTTAACCCCTTCATCTTGTGTTTCGTCTGTTTGACCGACGATATAGAGGTCTAAGTCGTAGGCTTTTTTTGTTATTTCATCTGCTAAGCTGGGTGTGCGAATGATACGCTCTAGCAATGTGGGGGTTGAGGGCCCAATGATGAGCTTTGAAATATTGAGGCTACGTGCGTAATCAAGTAGTGTATCCGTTAAATGAGTGCCTGAAAGGGTTTTTGTTTCTGCCCCGAGGGAAGCGGCAAGTTTGAGTGTTTTGAAAGTGGCTTCGCGAGTGGAAGCACTCAGGCGTTGAAGTGATGGGGTTTCTACATAAACTGCAACCCAATCGGCCTTTAAACTTGCAGCTAAACGAGCGGCTGAACGGACTAACTTTTCTCCGCCTTTATGTGGGCCGATACACACCATGATCCGTTCTTTGGTATGCCATGTTTCTTGAATGGATTCTTCTAACTTATAATCGCACATTTGCAAGTCGACCCGGTCTGCCGTACGTCGTAGTGCGAGTTCTCTCAGTGCAATGAGGTTACCTTTTCTGAAAAAATTTTGAGCGGCGTGTTTTACTTGCTCCGGTAAATAGACCTTTCCGTCATGCAAGCGCTGTAAAAGATCATCCGGAGGAAGGTCGACAATGCGGACTTCGTCTGCTTCATCAAAAACATGGTCGGGAATTGTTTCCCAAACACGTATACCGGTAATTTGACCAACGACATCATTTAGGGTTTCTAAATGCTGAACATTGAGGGTAGTGAAGACATGAATGCCCGCGGCCAGTAATTCTTCAACATCTTGCCAACGTTTGCGGTGACGGCATTCTGAAGCGTTGGAATGAGCGAGTTCGTCTACTAAAATGATTGTGGGCTTCCGCTTCAGAGCGGCATCGATATCAAACTCTTTGAGAACAGTTCCCTTGTAATTAATACTACGGTAAGCAATGGTTGGAAGCCCAAAAATGAGCGCTTCGGTATCTTTCCGCCCATGTGTTTCTACCAGGCCTATGACAACATCGATACCTTTTTCTTTTTCTGATTTGGCTTCGGTAAGCATTGCATAGGTTTTACCAACCCCAGCACAGCTACCGAAGAATATTTTTAACCGGCCTCGTTTTTCTTTTTCCGTTTCTTGATTTAACTTGCCCAGAAGTGCATCGGGGTCTGGCCGGTCTTGTTCAGTTGCGTTCATTGCTTTGGAAGTTGAGTATCCAGTGCCGCATTAAGCAGTATTGTATTAACATAAACGTGTCCAATAATACCAAACCGTGGAGGGTGGGTTAATTCAGCCAAAATATTTTCTACCATGACGGCTGGGACCCCTCGTGCATTGGCGACACGGTTGAGTTGATATAGGGCCGAGGATAGGCTAATATGAGGATCTAGACCGCTGGCTGAGGCCGTAACAAGATCAACTGGGATAGCCATTTCATTATAAGGATCTATGGCTTGTAGGGCGGCTATGCGGCTATTGACCGTAATAATGAGTTTAGGATTTAACGGGCCTAAATTGGAAGCGCCTGAGGCCAGTGTATTATAAGGATAACCAGATGTGGCTGAAGGACGGCTCCAGAAATATTGGGGCGAATTAAAATTTTGGCCAATAAGCGTAGAACCGCAGATGACATCGCCCTGCTTGATTAAACTGCCTGAGACTTTATCAGGAAAAAAAGCTTTGCCTATGCCCATTGTAAGCAATGGGTATAGAACCCCTGTGAGGATTGAAAGCAGTATAAATAAGCAAAGGCAGGGGCGTAGGTGGGTGGTCATGGCAGTTATCTTAAATTGAGAATAAAGTATGCAGAGCCATATCAATACACTTAATGCCTATGAAGGGAACAATGAGGCCGCCTAGCCCATAGACTAAAATATTGCGCCTTAGTAAGGTACTAGCACTGCCGGGCCGATAACGAATACCTGTAAGTGCTAGTGGAATAAGCAAGACGATGGTGAGTGCATTAAAAATAACGGCTGAAAGAATAGCTGAATGCGGTGTCGATAAGTGCATTAAATTAAGCACCCCGAGACCTGGATAAACGGTTGAAAAAGCAGCTGGGATGACGGCAAAATATTTAGCGACATCGTTGGTAATACTAAAGGTGGTAAGCGCCCCTCGCGTCATGAGCATTTGTTTACCGATGGCAACAATTTCTATAAGTTTGGTAGGGTTTGAATCTAGATCTACCATATTGCCGGCTTCTTTCGCGGCTTGTGTACCCGTATTCATCGCAACGGCTACATCTGCCTGGGCAAGAGCGGGGGCGTCGTTGGTACCATCCCCCGTCATGGCGACGAGCTTGCCATGAGATTGATGCTCCCGAATTAATTTTAACTTCATCTCGGGGGTTGATTCTGCCAGGAAATCATCTACACCGGCTTCAGCAGCTATAGCGGCGGCAGTGAGACGATTGTCACCGGTTATCATGATGGTTTTTATCCCCATGCGGCGAAGGTCTGCAAAGCGTTCTTTAATGCCGCCTTTAACAATGTCTTTGAGCTCTATAACCCCAAGTGCCTGTTCGTTTTCTGCAACGACTAAGGGGGTGCTGCCACGCCGGGCGACGTTATCTACGAGCTCTGATAAAGTAGCAGGGACGCTATTGCCTACATTTTCTATATAGTGACGGATAGTGTCTGAGGCGCCTTTACGAATAGTGCGGTTTTCTAAATTGACGCCACTCATACGAGTTTGTGCGGTGAAGTGTACAAACACAGCGTTTAAGGCCTCCATATTGCGCCCGCGAAGACCAAATTTTTCTTTCGCTAAAACCATGATGCTACGGCCTTCGGGGGTTTCGTCTGCAAAAGAGGCCAGCTGAGCGGCATCTGCCAAAGCGGCTTCTGTAACCCCTGGTAGAGGAAAAAAGGCGGAAGCTTGGCGATTGCCTAAAGTAATAGTGCCTGTTTTATCGAGTAAAAGCACGTCAACATCCCCCGCTGCTTCTACAGCCCTACCCGAGGTGGCAATGACGTTGGCCTGGAGCATGCGGCTCATCCCTGCGATACCAATGGCTGATAATAGACCCCCTATTGTAGTAGGGATTAAGCAAATTAACAGGGCGATAAGAATGGTGATACTGATCGGAGCGCCTCCCTGGGCAACACTGACACTGAAATAAGAAAAAGGCAGCAAGCAACCCGTAACCACAATAAACAAAGCGGTAAGGGCCATTAAGAGAATCGTAAGCGCGATCTCGTTGGGGGTTTTTTGACGTTTAGAATTCTCTACCATTGAGATCATACGATCTAAAAAGGCTTCTCCTGGATTGGCACTGACGCGGGCAATTATCCAATCTGACAAAACACGTGTGCCTCCGGTAATGGAGCTAAAATCCCCCCCCGATTCGCGGATGACAGGGGCAGACTCCCCCGTAACAGCGCTTTCATCAACTGAGGCAACGCCTTCTATAACTTCTCCGTCCGCAGGAACAACATCCCCCGCTTCAATCAAAATGAAATCGCCCTTTTTTAAACAGAGGCCTTCAACCAAGGATACTGTGCTACTGCGGTCCGGCGTATTTAATTGTTTGGCTATGACGGATTTTTTGGCAGAGCGTAGTGACGCGGCTTGCGCTTTGCTACGGCCTTCGGCCAAGGCTTCGGCAAAATTCGCAAACAGTACTGTCACCCATAACCAAAGACTGATCCATAGGGTGAATTGAGCCTCCCCTACCCCGGAAGTGTTTAAAATATGAAAATAAATGAAGGTTGTGTAAAGACTGCCTAGGTAGACCACAAACATAATGGGGTTCTTTACCTGTACGCAGGGGCTTAGCTTTTTAAAGGTACAGAGCAAGGCCTCTTTGAGTAAAGCTGTTTCTATATGTGCGTAATGCTTGGAGTGAGACATGGGGTAATAAAGGGGCTTTAAAAAAAGAGCTAGGATAACATTTCTATAACAGGACCTAAGGCTAAGGCAGGGACATAACTTAAGGCACCGATGATAATGATACAGCCGATCAGAAGCCCGATAAATAAAAAGCTGTGTGTGGGCAAGGTGCCGACACTGGCCTCTAAGCGTTTTTTACGGGAAAGGCTGCCAGCAATTGCAAGGACTGGGATAATGACCCCAAAGCGTCCAAGGCCCATAATAAGACCTAGTGTAATATTATAAAACGGGGTGTTTGCCGATAAGCCCGCAAATGCACTGCCATTATTATTAGCAGCAGAGGAAAAAGCATAAAGGACTTCCGTAAAGCCATGGGCGCCTGGGTTTTTAATACCGAGCAACCCTGCGGAGGTGGTAAGAGCGATAGCGGTGCCTATGAGGGTTAGGATACAGGGTAAGAGGATAATGAAAGAGGCCATCTTCATCTCAAAGGGCTCGATCTTTTTCCCCAAATATTCGGGAGTGCGCCCGATCATAAGGCCGGCTACAAAAACGGCAATAATGGCAAAAATTAACACGCCATAAAGGCCCGAGCCGACGCCACCAAAGATAACTTCCCCACTCTCAATCAGCAGTAAGCAAATGAGGCCTCCGAGTGGCATAAATGAATCTAACGCAGCATTGGTAGCGCCACAAGATGAAGCGGTCGTGATAACGCTGAATAAAGCAGAACTCGTGGGGCTGAAGCGGACTTCTTTGCCTTCCATGTTGCCACCGGGCTGTAAATGATTATGGGAAGCGTCTATCCCGCTATTTGATAACAGGGGATTGGCAGTTTGTTCGGAATAAAGACAAAATAAAAGCATGCTTATGAAAATGGCCAGCATAGCAGCAAATAGGGCACGCCCTTGGCGACGATCCCCCACCATTTGTCCAAAGGTATAGCAAAGGCCTGCCGGAATGAGTAAGATGCCGAGCATTTGAAGGAAATTGCTAATAGGGGTTGGGTTTTCGAAAGGATGAGCTGAATTTGCATTAAAAAAGCCACCTCCATTGGTCCCTATTATTTTAATCGCTTCTTGTGATGCAACGGGCCCCATGGGTAATAGATGCGGCGTGAGTGAAGCCTCTAGAGGGGTGATCGCAACATAGGGCTCTAAGTTTTGAATAACCCCCTGCCCCATAAGTATTATTGCGAATATAA
>JANYEO010000205.1 GCA_025363025.1 Opitutia bacterium | reverse complement strand
GGCAAAGCTTTTGCAAAAATAGGTACACCGGGTAATACGGGGACGCGTATTTGGTGTGTGAGTGGACATGTGAAAAAGCCGGGTTATTACGAATACCCTTGTGGAGCGGTGACTTTGGGTGAGCTTATTTATGATGTATGTGGGGGGCTACTGCCTGGGCGTACGCTTAAGGCTGTTATTCCCGGTGGGGCTTCGGCCAAAGTCCTGCGAGAGGATGAACGCTTTTTAGGTAAGCGCAAAGATGGGACCCCTTTTGACTGGGGTATAAATGACATCCCTATGGATTTTGACTGCTTGACTGCTTGTGGAACGATGTCGGGTTCCGGAGGCGTCATCGTTATGGATGATACGACGGACATCGTCGAGGCGTTGGCCAACATCAATGCCTTTTATGCGCATGAAAGTTGTGGCCAGTGCACCCCTTGCCGTGAAGGGTCTTTGTGGATGAAAAAAATTACCCACCGGATGAGCCTTGGCAAAGGCCGTCAGGAAGATGCCGGCCTGCTGTTTGATATTTCTCAGCAAATTTCTGGCCGTACCATTTGCGCGCATGGAGAGGCTTGTGCTTGGCCTACGGAAAGCTTTGTTCAAAAATTCCGCGGAGAGTTTGAGGCCAAACCAGGCAAGCCGCATGATCCGAAAACCGTCCGCCTTATTTAAAGTTATATTTATCGATGAGTGATCTAAAAAACGCACCTTTAGTAACGATAACGATCGACGGCCAGGAGCTACAAGTACCGGCCGGAATGAACGTGATTGCCGCGGCGGCTTTAATTGGCAAAGAAATTCCTCATTATTGCTACCATCCACGTCTGAGTATTGTAGGTAATTGCCGTATGTGCATGGTGGAGCTAGGGATGGTTATGAAAGATAGGGCCACAGGCCAAGTCATCTTAGATGAGGCTGGTAAGCCAAAAATTGGATGGGCTCCGAAACCAGCCATTGGATGTGGAACGCAGGCAGTAAATGGTCTTCATGTAAAGACGGATACACAGCTGGTGAAAGATTGCCAGAAGGGGGTTATGGAGTTTCTCCTCGTTAACCACCCGCTAGATTGCCCTATATGTGACCAAGCGGGGGAGTGCACTTTGCAAGAGTTTGCCACAGACTATGGGCAAGGGTATAGCCGTTTTGTTGAAGAAAAGAACGTAAAGCCAAAACGGACACAACTGGGCCCTCGCGTAATGCTTGATGACGAGCGTTGTATTTTGTGTGCGCGTTGTATTCGTTTTTGCAAAGAAATTGCAGGGGAAGATGTCCTCGGCTTTGTCGACCGCGGTAGTTATTCCACCCTTACTTGCTACCCGGGGAAGGCGCTGACGAATAATTACTCGCTTAATACTGTTGATATTTGCCCAGTCGGGGCATTAACGAGTACGGACTTCCGTTTTAAAATGCGGGTATGGTTTCTCAAAAAGACAGACTCTATTTGTACGGAGAGTAGTGTTGGGGTTAATACCACTGTCTGGAGCCGTGAAGGCCAAATTTATCGAATTACCCCACGTGAAAATGGAGAGGTGAATGACTCTTGGATGGCTGATAGCGGGCGCGCCCTTTACGAAAAAGTAGAAGCCCCGGAACGCTTAAAGTGCCCTAAAATTAATGGTAACACCGTACCGCTCCCCGAGGCAATTGATCGAGCGTGCGAGCTTTTTGATGCCGCTCAAAAAGTAGCTTATGTCGCCTCTGGGCATATGAGTGTTGAAGAGCAATTCCTTTTTAAAGAGCTTACTCATGTACAGCCCGGGGATATTTATGGCGTTATGCATGTACAAGAAGCAGACGGCTTTTTAATTTCCGCAGATAGTACCCCTAATATGCGTGGGGGCTTAGCTGTAGGCCTTTGGGAAGACCTGCCACAAAAACAATTAAGCGCCCTGGGGGATAAGATTGATAACGGGGCCGTTACGCTCCTCGTAGTTTATAATGAAGACCTCTTTGAAACGGGCTTGACAGAAGCACAGCTGCGCAAGGTGGAGATTATTTACTTAGGCACGCATCGCAACCGTACAAGCGAATATGCAGATTTGGTCCTGCCTACTTTAATGGCTTTTGAGAAATCAGGCAGCTTCATTAACCAGCAGTGGCGCTTACAAACCTTTGCTCAGGCAGTTCCCGGCCCCACGGGCCTTTTACCGGATATTTGCTTGATGGAGCACCTCCGTAGCCATTTGGTGGGAGAGGCTTATGTTGCTCCAACGCTTACCGGGATATGGGGGCGGTTGTCTCATGAGAATGCTTTATTCAAAGGAGTTCTATTTAATAAAATCCCAAAAACGGGGCAACTATTGGAGGCCGAGGCTTTTGCCCACCATGCTTTCCTGGAAGGCAAGGGGTTGCATTATGAGCCTAAAGTTACTATAATACCCGAAGCGGTTCAGGCATCTTAACTGGAGATTTATTATGGAAGTTATATTACTTAAAGCCCTATATGCTCTCCTGATGATAGGAGCCGTCATGGGGCTTGCAGCTTATTCTGTTTTGGGAGAGCGCAAAATTTCTGCCTGGATCCAGGGGCGGATAGGGCCCAATCGCACATCATTTCCCCTTATCGCAAAGATTCCTCTCATCGGGCCGGCTTTGCGTTATTTAGGCATTTGGCAACCTTTGGCGGATGGGCTTAAGTTCTTATTTAAAGAAGACCCTATTCCCGGACATGTAAAAGGTATTTATTATATGATGGCGCCGGTTTTGGTGCTCGTGCCAGCCCTTTCAACCATGGTGGTGGTGCCTTTTGGGGAATATTTTGATAGTGCAGGCAAAGCGTATCCGTTGATATTAGCAGATATTGATTTAGGCCTCTGGTTTATCTTTTCTTTGGCCTCTCTTGGGGTGTACGGCATTGTACTGGCTGGTTGGGCTGCTAATAGTAAGTACCCTTTTATTGGGGGTATTCGCTCTTGCGCGCAGCTTATTTCTTATGAGCTAGTGATGGGGTTATCCGTTTTACCGATTATTGTATGGGTGAATGCCCCCGGGGTGAGTGCAGGGCTTAGCCTCGTCAGTATTGTCAATACACAAGGGGGCGCTTGGTTTATTATGACGCAGCCGCTATCGGCGCTTCTATTCCTCATTGCTTTATTTGCGGAGACGAACCGTTTGCCTTTTGACATGCCAGAGTCGGAGACGGAACTTGTCGGCGGCTTTCATACGGAGTATGGGAGCTTTAAATTCGGGTTCTTCTTTTTAGCAGAGTATGCCCACATGGTCATAGGCTCCGCTATATTTTCTTTATTATTTTTAGGAGGGTGGCACTTTTTACCTTGGATAGCTTCTCCTTGGCCGGCTTCTATTTTTGGCACTATTTGTTCCGTGCTATGGTTTTTGGGTAAAATTGTTTTTTTAATGTTCTTTTTTATATGGATTCGGTGGACGCTGCCGCGCTTTCGGTACGACCAAGTCATGCAACTCGCCTGGGGGAAGCTCTTGCCCATTGCCCTCATTAACCTCGTTTTTTATACGATACTGGTAGCCTTCATCAGCTAACGGTTGTAGCTTATTTCTAATACACTCATGGCGACAAAAGTTTTAGAACGAAAACCTTTAACCTGGGCAGAAAAAACGTATCTGCCGCAGATTGTGCATGGCCTAAAGATTACTTGGAAGGCCATGTTTAAAAAGCCGATTACCCTGCAATATCCGGAAGAAAAGCCAGAGCTCCCCATGGGGTATCGGGGCATTCCCACTTTGGTGAAAGACCCAAACGGGCGCGAAAAATGCGTGTCGTGCCAGCTATGCGAATTTATCTGCCCACCAAAGGCTATCCGCATAACCCCAGGGGAAATCCCTGCTGATGCTTCAACTGCACATGTAGAGAAGGCACCCAAAGCGTTTGAGATTAATATGCTGCGCTGCATTTATTGCGGGCTATGCCAAGAAGTATGCCCAGAGGAGGCTATCTTTTTGCAAAATGCGTTTTCTCTCTCAGGCTATTCACGGCAAGAGCTTGTTTTTCAGAAAGATAAACTTTATGAGCTGGGGGGCACCTTGCCGGATACGCATCATAAGTGGGATAAGAAAAAGGCCGCAGCTGCCCACCCCCATCATCATTAATTGGATTTTCTCAACCATGCAGGATTTTCTCTTTTATTTTTTCTCGGCTTTAACTTTGGTGGGGGCCTTTAGCGTCGTTATTAGCCGTAGTGCCGTCACGGGGGTGATGAGTATGATTGTTTCTTTTATCGGCATGTCGGGGCTGTTCCTTTTGCTTGAGGCTTTCCTCCTAGCGATTCTCCAAGTTTTTGTTTATGCG
>JANYEO010000200.1 GCA_025363025.1 Opitutia bacterium | reverse complement strand
ATTTTGAGGAATTTGTAGGGCGAAGTGACGAGTGACCATACGGTACAGGGGGAACGACAACCGACCAAAAACTCAAAAGAAAGGCATTCTGCATACGGTCTCCGCTTGACAGGGAAAGAAAAGTACCCTTTTGTGTCCCTCTTTTAATCAAGACAGAAAATGCTTCCTACATATCGACCCTCTAAAATCTGCCGCGTACGCAAATGTGGCTTCCGGGCCCGCATGAAAACTCGCGGGGGCCGCAAAGTAATCAATGCACGTCGGCGCGTAGGCCGTATACGGCTTTCGGACTAGCTTTAACAGCATACCGATAACTCGCCAGGCTTTTACAAAAAGCCGTGGCAGAGCCAGTAAGCCCGCTATTGTTATACATGGAACCAGTGATAAAAAATCCTGATACCGTGTGTAGCCAAAGCGGGCCTGTTCGTTTCCGTTTTCGCAAAGAAGAGCATATTCGCCTGGCACGGGACTTCCTCGTACTCAGAGAAAAAGGCCGCCGCATTGAAGGGGGGCCCTTTTTCCTTAAACTCGTACAGCGAGCAGAGGCACAACCTACCCGTTTAGCAATAATCACTTCTCGCAAAGTAGGGCCAGCTGTTGTGCGTAACCGCATTCGCAGACTGGTACGGGAAAGCTTTCGGCTCAACAAGCCTATCCTCCCACAAGGGGTGGACATCCTCCTCATTGCCCGTAGTAGCTTAGCTAAGCTTTCCTTTCATGACTTCCAGGCTCGCTTTATTAAAGCTTGTAATAGGGCCTAAGGGCCTCCTGCTCTGGGGGTGTATTGCCCTGATTAAGCTCTATCAATGGGGGCTTTCGCCTTTAAAGGATGCGTTATTTGGACCAGGATGTTGTCGCTTTTACCCGAGCTGCTCTCATTATAGTCTAGAAAGCTTTCAGCGACATGGAGCATGGAAAGGCTTTATGCTGACCTTAAAACGTATCGCCAAATGCCACCCTTGCCACCCAGGCGGCGTAGATGAAGTTCCAAAAAAGTGACTCAATAAACGATACGGAAAACACAACTTACTCTCTTACAATATGCGAAAACTGACCTCCATTAACCTCATTGTATTATTTATACTACTGCCAATCATCAGTTCTGCCAATGATGATGATAATGACGTACTAGAAATAGCCATAGAAATAGAATCAGCCTCTAGTCTGGCCGTAAACATTCCGAATCAAATCAATAACCTACCCCCACCTCAGATCATAACACCATTTGACGGTGCACTCACCCAAAAAATCAAAGCCGATGGCTTCAATATGAATGCACGCAGGCTTCTTGAACTGCTGCAGATACGGAATATCGGCATTAATGTTACTGATCAAAACGGCAACACTCTTCCCATGGCTCTTTACCCAATAACCTCCATCGGAATGAAAACGTGGCAATATATAGCAGGGGTATTCCTAGACGCTGGGGGAAATCCGCAAATCGCTAACCACGACAATGATACCCTGTTACATTTTATCTCTGCACACAATGTAACAAAACCCATGCGGTTACTCTTGGAAAGAATTCTAGCAGATTCTAAAATTAACATCGATGCCCAAAACAAGTTAGGCAATACGGCCCTTCATAACCTTGCGCAGCATTACGCTTTAAAACTCCAGAAAGAAAATAAGAAAATAGACCATCAGTTACTGCAAGCCTTAGTATTATTTTCCACCTATAACGCAGACTTTGACCTATCTAACAAGCAAGGAGAAACGCCAAGACAGCTCCTTCAACGTAAAAACCAAAATATAATAAATGAGTTAGATAATTCGAACAAGAAGCGCTCAGAGCATGGGCTGATATTCAACCAAAATACCAGAAAACGTTGTGCACCCCTTTCGACTCAATCAATTGCTCAGAAAAAAGTTAAGACCACAGACTCTACAGATGAACATACAATACAACCCACCGAAGAACAACGGCATAGGATCGGTTTTTTAGTGGATCAAGTCTTAATGAATCAACGTAATATAAATTTCCTAGGTCTAAACCCCGAGCACATAGGTGAAGCCTACCCTTACCCTACTGAACATAATAACCACACTATTAACAACAGAAACAATGCCGATGACCCCGCTGTTGAAAATAAAGACGGTACGAATGAAAGAGAAAGCAACCTTATTAATCTGCCTTCTTTTGCTGAATTAAATACTATTCTGCATAATCATCAAACACATGACATTGAAACCCTCCAATTGCCTGCGCTCAATGTCACAGTAAATAGATTGAAGCATCCTTACTGCTTACTTAATTTTGAAAGCTAAAAAGATAGCTTTTAAAAAATACTTTCAAACCTCAAACTTTAAACAATTTTTAGGAAATTATAAGGCGGAGTGACGCGTGTGCTAAGGCACAGGGGGAGCGACAACACCGCAAGAATTCAAAAGAAAGGTATTCTGCAGCAGTCTCTGAAAAATAATTGCCAAATAGCATTGCCGCGGCCTTGACGAGCCACAGAAAGCCCCTCAGCGTTACCTCAGTTTTAAAAAACAGCCTTCTTTATACTTAGACTTTATGGATAAAAAAAATACCTTCATCGGGCTCGGGCTTTTGGCCTTGGCCTTTTTAGCTAGTTTCTGGCAAAGCCGCCAAGAGGCACAAGAACTCAGCGTCATTAAAGACACCCATGAGGATGTAAGAGAACTAGAACAAGCCTTAGACACTCAACTGGCAACAGATGCCAATAGTGCAAAAGCCCCTAAAACAAGCCTCTTTAAAACGATTGAGAGCCTCCCCCTTATAGCACAAGAGGCCAAGCCCACAGCACAGACGTATACCCTCGAAAATGACAAAGTTATCGTCACCTTTACCACACAAGGCGCTGCCATTGCATTTGTTGCGCTAAAGGACTACCCAGCCGTCCAAGGAGAAGAGGCCCCGATTGAATTTAATGCTGAGGGGCAAGAAGCCGTGCTCGAGCTTTGCCTTAAAGCCGGCAATAACCTAAAGCCTATGGGAGGGACATATAGCCTCGTCTCTCACAACCCTGCAACCGGGCACATCCTCTTCCGCCATACCACCGATGAAGGGGTAGAAATGCTCCGCGGCTACAGTGTGGCCCAGACGGGAGAAGCACGGGACCCTTACGTCATCCTCCACGAAACGAAGATCGTAAACCACAGCGAGCAAGGGCTCTCCCTCAGCACCCTCTTCCTCAATTTAGGGACCATACCTCCGGTTGCAGGCGACCAAACAGGGGAATTCCTCAACTTTGGCTATTATAATGGAGCCGATGCGGAGTTTGTCTCCATCCATGACTTCCAGGACAGCAGTGGCTTCCTCGGGATAGGCAAACGAAAGGCCTTACCTTATGCAACTCAAGAGGGCCTGAAGCTCCAATGGGGCGCCGTTAAAAACCAATTCTTTACCTGTGTAGTGACACCGGAAACCCCGGCCAGCGGGTATTTTGTTACCCCGATCAACCTCCCGTGTAGTAGTACCGCCCATGCGAGTGAGCTTGCTTTGAGCGCAGCCTTGAGCTTTGATTTTAATACCCTACCCGCAGGTGAAAGCCGTACCCTATCCGCCCAATGCTATGTTGGCCCAAAGGAATACAACCGCCTAGAGCAGTTAGGGAACCATCAAGACCTCGTTATGCAATTTGGCACCTTTGGCTTCATCAGCAAGCTTCTCCTTGTCCTTTTAACCAGCATCCATAACTTGGTCCCCAATTATGGGGTGACGATCATCCTCGTTACCTGCTTAATCAAGCTCCTCCTCTGGCCACTAACGGCTGCATCCGTAAGGTCCTCCCGCCGGATGGCGGCTTTGCAAGGGCCAATGAAGGCCTTAAAAGAGAAATTTAAGGACAATCCTCAGCGTATCCAACAGGAGACGATGAAGCTCTTTAAAGAGCACCGGGTAAACCCTGCAGCCGGTTGCTTGCCGATTGTAGTGCAAATCCCCATCTTCCTCGGGCTTTTCTGGATGTTACGCAGTGCGTCGGAGCTACGTTTTGCAAGCTTCCTGTGGATACCCGACCTTTCCTTACCCGATACGATGGGGGTATTTTACGGCGTACCTTTAAATATTTTGCCGCTTTTTATGGGGATAACGATGTTCCTGCAAATGAAGTTCTCCCCCACTCCATCGGCAGACCCGCTTCAGCAAAAATTGTTCCAGCTGATGCCCTTTCTTTTCCTGGTCATCTGCTACAACTTCCCGGCTGGATTAGTCCTCTATTGGACGGTGCAAAACTTATTAACCATTTTGCAACAAGCCCTTATGCGTGGGGAAAAAAGCCCTGCGGTAACCATCCACCCGCCTGCTAAGAAGCTCAAGAAGGCTAAGAAATTTGGAACGGCCTAAGAAAACGATCAACCCTCTCTCAGTTATATAATTT
>JANYEO010000176.1 GCA_025363025.1 Opitutia bacterium | reverse complement strand
TGTGCTTCTTCAAGACAGACAATGCCAGTCAGGGGCGAATGAGGGTAAGTCGTTATAAATAAGGGGCGTTCATTGTTGGTGCAGGCCGCTAAAAAAGCTCCTTGAACTTCTTTTAAACGAGCCGCTTTTAAGTAATGATAGCTTTGCATGCCGATTAAGCCTAGAATGGCTGCAGCTATGCAGGCAATAATGCCTCCCTTGAAGCGATTCCAGTAAAGCCATAAACGGTCTTCAGGGGATATTTCTGGAGTGGCTTCTGTGGTAAAGGAAATGATATTTTTAGCGTCTTTATTTTCCATAATAGAGTAATCAGTATAGGGATTTGGGTGAGGCTGCAATCTCAAATAGAATCTGCATGGGGTGAAAACTGTGCTGCCGTATTAGCATGTTAGCACAGTTTTTTGTGGCTAAACTGTGCCATCATGCTAGTGCGTTGATACAGTTTTTTGAATTAAAGTGTGCTACTGTATTAACACGGTAGTACACTTTTTTATGGTTTTTGAGGGGGGTGCGCGAAATTTGCTAGGCTTTGTTCAAAAATTACGTTACCGTCCCGCACTCCTTATTGAGAAGGAAGCCTTATCACGGAAGGGTGGCAGAGCGGCCGAACGCGGCGGTCTTGAAAACCGCTATACCGCAAGGTATCGTGGGTTCGAATCCCACCCCTTCCGCCAGGCTTTATTGCGTAAGTCTCCATAGTTCAATTGGATAGAACTGCGGTTTCCTAAACCGCTGATCCGTGTTCGAGTCACGGTGGAGACACCAAGACCACCGCAGACTTTTGTCTTTCAGTTATTGGCTTGGCTAAAGGCCAAGCTTCGTCAGTCTTAAGGTGTTGCGAGTGAGATGCTTGCTTTGTTTGTGGGTCGCAGATACGGGCTTGACTTTAGGGGCAGTTTTCGAGATTTTAATCGCCGTCTTAACCCCATTCCCTCTATGCGTACCCTGACTTTTTTCTTGGCTGCACTGTGTTTGTGTTCTGTGGTACAGGCCAATCCTTTTCGGCGATTTATTAATGGGTTTACTCAGTATTTAAATTTCAATAAACAGTTTCCTCCTAAGCAACCAAGCACTAAGTCTTTTTCTACAGGGATCAATAAAAAGCCTTTTCAATTTTCTAAAGAGCCTCAATCCCCTCAAGAGTGGCAAGCGATTAAGAATCAATGGCTTATTGGAAGTTTCCCTTCAGATTTTGATAGAGGTTTCGACATAGAAGTAGATGAGGAAGAGCCTCAAGCAGAGGAGTTAGAGCCTCAAACAGCGGCCGAGTTAGAGCGGTATCTTGATCTTCGGCACATGCGGCACCTCCAGGCTTTATGGGCCGAGAATAACCAGATCTTTGGTGCTAATCGTTTGCAAACAGGAGAGTTAGACGGGCAACTCTTGGGTGGCCTCCAGGGGCCTTCTGAAATGCATGCCTGGTTGTGGAAAGGGTTTTAAACCGTTGGGGCCATTTTTTGCGCAAAAGGGCTTGGGGTAATAATGCTCAGGGTGTCTTCGGCTGTGTCAGATTGGACGAAATTGGTGATGCGTTCAATGAGCCGTGGGTTAAGAACCGTCCACTGTGCAACTAACATTTGATCAGGAGTGTCTTTAGCCGTTAACGTCTTGGCAATCAGCTCCATGGGTGCGATTGTTTTGTGTGTTTTAATGGCTACAGGGGCTTCGTGCTCAGTCAAATAAGCATTGAGCTCGGCCGTGCCGATTTTGAATTGAACGCAGCGTTTGCGCTGAGCCAGCATGAGGTAAGAGCTGATTTTTTCGCAGGCAACGGCAAGGGGCACAAAGGGGGTAATGGGGGCCGCGCTATCGCTCAATGCCTTGGAGCTGCCTCGGATGACGTTTGTGAATTCCGAGAAAAGGTCGATAATCGATTGGTCTGAGGGGGCCGCCTCTTCTAGAACAGCGCCTACAATTGTTTGGGCATGTAGGCGAGTGGCTTCTAATATGACTTCTACCCATATGCCTTTGTCCGGGAAGAAAAGGGGAGCCCAAGCAATAAAGCCCGGCTCTTCTTTGGGGGGGAGAGGCGTTGTGATGGCTTGGGCGGTGAGATTGCTTAATCCAAGACCTTCGAGCGTGGCTTTAACTGTGGCTTCGAACTGAACAGCTGCTTGTAGATTGGCCGCAGAAGGGCTAAGGCCAGTAAAGGTGTGCGGAGAGGTTGTGCCAGGGGTACCTGCTTTGAGTTGGGTTGTGGCCCCAACGCTACGCCCCGTGAGCTCTCCTAAAAGATTATTGCGCCTAGCCAGTGTCTCTAGGTCGCCTATATATTGTTTGAGTTTGTGATAGGCATTGACCTTGCGCTCTGCGACTTTGAGGCGGGAGATCAGCTCGAGGTCATTATAGGGTTTTGTAATATAGTCATCCGCTCCGCTATCTAGGCCTTCGCAAATATATTTTTTGTCGGTTTGCGTGCTGATTAATATAATATGCTTTTCTTCTTTTATCCCTTTGGCCATGAGCTGTTTGCAGACCTCTACCCCGGACATTTCGGGCATGAGCCAGTCCAGTAGGGCGACATGGATATCCGCATTTTGGCTGAGCGCGGCCAATGCTGAGCGGCCTGTAGAGTAAGTCCCAACAACGTTGCAACCGTTTTTCTTGAGGAGGCCTTCGAGTACGGTTCTGCTAACGAGGTCGTCTTCGGCAATAATAACCTTCATGGAGATGGCCGATTCAAGTATGAAGTGCAGCACCCTTAGGCTGGAAAAAGGGTTAAGCAGCAGTGATGATAATGTTGGAAAACAGATTAATCATCATGCCAAAAAAGCAGTACTGCCACTTAACCTTAAAAGAGCGAAAACAAA
>JANYEO010000171.1 GCA_025363025.1 Opitutia bacterium | reverse complement strand
ACCGTTGGGCAGCAATAGTTCCAAGCATGGGCGAGGGTGCCCCAGCCGATGAAAAGGTCCAGCTCTGCCAGGGCTTCGGCTGCTTCATAAAGTCTTTCAGAAAGGGCGAGTACCGCTGCTACTAAACCTTCGAAGAGGATAGTCTCGCGGGCAAAGGCAGCATCTTTGGCCGTGAAGACAGCGCGTTCTTTCTCGCGGAGGGCAGGGGTCGTGTAGCGCTCGTTATTGGCCCCTGTTTGTCGGCGGATGTAGTGGGCCGGTACAAGGCCTAGGTTAGCTTTGGTAACTTCAATGCAATACCCAAGGGTCCCATGATAGCGAACTTTGAGGTTCTTTATCCCCGTTACTTTTTGCTCTTCTTGCTCAAAGGCCAGCAGCCAGCTGTCATTCTCTTGGCCTAGGGCTTGGAGGCGGTCTAGTTCCAGATCTATACCAGTTGCAATCACCGGCCCTTCACCAATCGCAGTGGGGAGGGTTCCATACAAGGAGTGTTCAAGCAGGCTCGTTAAATCCTCAAACCGGTCTATTTTCGTTAAATAGGGCGCTAGATGGGGCTCTGTATGGGCGAGGGTCTCTAGCGGTTTCAAAATCGCTGGCAGGCCTAGCAAGCTGCTACGAATGCCGCCTAGCTCCCGTGGGTTTCTCGCTCTGTTACTTAATCGGCTTAAAATACGGGGGATGTCCCTTATGGGGGAGAGGGTCGTTTGCAAATGCTCTGCCAGGGCCGGGTGTCTTACAAAAGCGCCTACAATTTGCTGCCTGCGGGTAATTTCAATAAGGTCGACCAGCGGGCTTGCAAGGGTCCGCTCGAGCAACCGGCTGCCAGCCGCTGTTACCGTTCCATTCAAGGCCTTAAGGAGGCTGCCTTCTCGTTCCCCAGTTGTAGAGCGGAAGACTTCTAACCCCCGTAAGGTCGAGGGGTCTATCCGCAGGGTAGCTGCTGGCGCATGTTCAGAGAGTTTCCTTAAATGCGTGGGTGCTTGGCAAAGGCTCTGCGTTGCGTAGTGGAGGAGGGCCCCCGCACTGCCTAATGCTGGGTGGGTGTCTTTAATCCCAAAGCCCGCAAGCGTCATCATGCCTAGGGTCGTGCGTACGTGGCGGGCTCCTTCCGTCAGGTCAAAGCGCCCCAGGGGGAGCTCCGCTACCGGCAAACGCTCAAACAGCGGGGCCAAAGCCTTAAAGAGGCCCGGTTGAGCCGCTTCCCATTTGGCCCGTGCGCCTTCAGGTATTAAAAGCTCGCGGATGGGCAGGGCATAGAGGGTGTCAATTAACGCCGCTGCGTCCTCTGCATAAGCAATGGTAAAATGGCCAGAGGCAATATCCGCCCAAGCACAAGTGATCCCCGGTTTACTTTGGTAGAGGTGGAAGGCCAGCAGGAGGTTATTTTCCTTCCCTTCAAGGCCACTTGCTTCAAGGGTTGTCCCAGGAGTTAAAATGCGGGTTAATGCGCGGCGGACGAGCTTTCCGGCCTGCGGGGCCTCTACTTGGTCGCAAATAGCCACACAGTAGCCTGCCTCCAAACATTTCTGGACGTAGTTATCCAGGGTATAAGCAGGGATGCCCGCCATCGGCGTCTCATGCCGCTTAGTCAGGGTTAGCCCCATAATCTTTGAGCCTATTTCCGCATCTTCCAAAAAAAGCTCAAAAAAATCCCCCAAGCGAAAGAACAGCAGAGTCCCAGCCGGCAACTGCGTACGAAAGCCCATGTACTGCTGCATCATCGGCGTTAAATTTCCTGATAACGTTTTACTGGTAGGTTGATCGGGGAGCAGGTCTTCAGTCGGCAAGGTCATAATGGCTTTATGGTTTGCCAGCAGTTTTGGCTTCATAGCCCTAAGCGCAATCAGAAAAGCACAGACCACATGCAGAATGCATTTCTTCCCAGTTTTTGGTCGGTTGTCGTTCCTCGAGTACCCTATGTACACTCGTCACTCCGTCCTACAAATTCCTCAAAATTAAAGCATTCTGCCGGCGGTCTTATCGCCTTCTTAAAACCACCGTCGCTTACGTAGTAAGTATAAAATGAGTGTCGCAACCCCAACCAAGACTCCCAAAAGCGCCCAAAAGCCGCCTCGGCTGTCCCCCCCGGGGATGCCGCCGACATTCGTTCCCCATAGCCCAACAATCAAGGTTAAGGGGTCAAAAATAAAGGTGATGATGGCCAGAAAGTACATCTTCTTCACCAAGCTTTCAGAGGCAAAGCCGTTTAATTGCTCCTGCAAAATCATGCTGCGCTCGCGAATGTAGTCGAGGGCCTCAACATAACGGGTCTGCTTTTCTGTAATTGCGACAAGTTCCAGTTGTTGCGTTTCACTTAGCCAGGGGATGTTTAGTTTTGGCAGGCTTGCCATGACATCCCGCTGCGGGTGCAAATGCTTTCGCAGGCCCACCGTTTGCTGGCGAAGGGTTGCTAGCCGCGTGCGCGAGTTTGGGTTGGCCCCTCCCAGGTTGTTTTCCTCCAGGGTATCAAGCTCTTCTTCTAAGTCTTCTATAACATCATGCATCCGGATGACAATGCGGTCGAGGAGCCCCACCAGGAAGTCCCCTGAGTTTTCAATGCCCTTATTTTCAACAAGCTTCAGCCGTAAATCTTCAACAGACATACTACGTTCTGCCCGCAAACTGACGATCCGTGTCTTCGTTATCCAAGCCCGGAGGGAGACCATGTCTTCGGGGTCTGCCCCTTTTTCGTAGCTGACACCCTTGAGGCTTAAAAGGATCCCTCCGTCTTCTAATTGTACACTGGGGCGCGTACGTTCCGCCAGCAGTGTTTCTGTAAGAATGGCGTGGATGCCACTATCATTTTCAACCCATTCAGCCGTCTTTGGGTTTTTAAGGTTTAAGTGGGCCCATAAAAGGCCGCTTTTTTTCGGCCAATCGGCTTGTAATTGGGTAAAGGGGAGGAAATCTGCGCCTCCATGGCCGTCTAGGCGGCATCCAAAAATAAGGGCTTTGTTATCAACTGGCGGGGTGGGGGCTTCATTCTTCATAACGAGGGTATAATGTTGCTAAAAGGTAGCACAGAACTTTTGATTCTACCAGTTGAGATTGCTGCATAATGCATGATTTTGAGTTTTTATTTTAATAGACTATTATTCGGCGGGCTTAATTCACATTTTATTAGATTTCCATGACACAGTCCCTTCCTGGCTTTCGCGAGTTTTATCCGCCTGAGTGCGCAGTCAAACGAGCCATTTTTCAAAAATGGCAGCAAACGATGCTAGCCTATGGCTTTGCCGAAGTCGAGGCCCCTATTTTGGAGCCTTTGGAGCTTTTTACCGATAAATCAGGTCCAGAAATTGCAGAGCAGCTCTTCCACTTTGTTGATAAAGGCGGCCGGGCAGTGGCCCTAAGGCCAGAGTTTACGCCCTCTGTCGTTCGTATGGTGGCCGCGCGTGCTCAAGGCTTACGCAAGCCCATCAAATGGTTTAATATTGGCGAGCAGTTCCGGTTCGAGCGCCCTCAAAAAGGCCGTTTGCGTTCTTTTTATCAGCTTAATGTCGATTGCTTCGGCCTTGCAGATTTTTCGGCAGATGCAGAGCTTATCGCCCTGTTAATTCAACTCTTCCGCGTCTTTGGGCTTACTCAGGCAGATGTCCACATTCGGCTGAGTGATCGCAATTTATGGTTCTTCTTTTTAGAATCGTGCGGCATTACCGGGCAGGCTGCGTTAGATGTACTCGCCCTTATCGATAAAATGGAGCGGGAGGACCGTGCGAAATCCTTAGAGAAATTCCAAAAATGCGTCGGGGATAACGCTTCAGTTTTACTCACTCAAATCGAAGCCCTTATCGCCGCACGGGATCTACCTTCCCTTAAAATCGCCCTAGGCGGCGCTCTTTCAAACCCTGCTGTGGCACAGCGTTTGGCCGAGTGGGAGGGGCTCCTGGATACTTTAGATGCCATGGGGGTGCTACCTTTTATTCAAATAGACTTAGGCATTGTCCGCGGCCTTGCTTATTATACCGGCTTTGTTTTCGAAGCCTTCGAGGTTTCCGGACGCTCACGGGCCTTAGCGGGGGGGGGCCGTTACGATACATTGGTGGAGAAGCTCGGCGGGCCAGCCCTTCCTGCCGTAGGCTTTGCCATTGGGGATGTAGTACTGACAGATCTTTTGACGGAGAAAAACTTGCTGCCCACCTGCAATATGACGCCTGATTTTTATGTCGTATCCAGTGGCCCTGCAGAGCGCCGTATTGCTTTGGGGGATGTTCAAATTCTTCGTGCTGCCGGCTTTTGGGTAGAGTATGCACTCGTTGACACGGGCTTTTCTAAGCAATTAAAATTGGCTGATCAAGCCGGTGCCCGCCATGCCTTGATTTATGGGGAGAGTGAACTTGCCCAAGGCCTTGTCAAATTACGCCATCTGGGTACCCGGGTAGAAAGCGATGTGCCACATGCCCAGTTAAAGGAAACCCTTTCCACTCTTTCTTCTTCCCACCATGCGTAAACTCCTCATGCTGGCCCTGCTGGGTTACCTGGGTTATACCGGGTATGAGGTTGTCGCACTCAGGCAAGACCCGGCATACCAGGTCTACCTCGCTTATTCACAGGCTCTTTTAGATCACGATACACTTTCTTTAAAAGCCCTTGCTGGCTCGCCGGCCGCTTTAAAGCCCCTCATTCGCACAGGCTTAATTCCCGGTAAAAGCCGCTTCGTTTATCACCGCTTACTTTCCCGCCAAAAGCAGGCAGACGGTACCGAAGTATGGCACGTCCGCCAAACGACTCGGTTCGATCCTCCCGGCTCTAATACTTTTTACGGGAAGGACTCGTTCACCGTCACTCATACTATTCAATTAAAAAACAATCACGGCACCTGGACGGTTATCTCCTTTGAAGAAACCATTGCATAATGAGACCGCTGCATAATGCATGATTTATGAGTTTTTGGTCGGTTGTCGTTCCTCGAGTGCCCTATGTACACTCGTCGCTTCGTCCTACAACTTCCTCAAAATCAAAGCATTCTGCAATCGGCCTCTTCATAATCCCAGGCCTTGGAATTCTAATTTTTTCTGTGTTTTGTTCGAAAATACCATTATGCAGTGGTCTCATAATCAGACCCTTTTTTCCAAAGATGAAGCAACGGACCCGTCAAAGAAGCTTATGTCTTGAGATCGCAAAAATGAAGTCAAATCTAGAGGCCTCAATCCATGTTTGATGACCGCTATCGGTAGAGTCTCCCTTGATCCCTTTAATTTGTATATATATATCAAAGGATCCATTTTGAGAAGCTGTGTGGCTAAAAATATCTTCAAGCCCACCAGCATTCAGGCCGCAAGAAGAGAACGCTTCATTGTCAGAGTGAGTAGTGGCTAACAAAACACGCGCATCTAGCTTTTCGATATTTTTCATATAGGTTATTGGGTAGGGCTTTTTTATTAAGGTGTGCACATGAAAAGTACACAAACTCAATGGAGCTTTCCTTACTGCCTCACAATCGGTACCCTACGGCCTTTTGTTTTAATAAAATTATCAATGATTAAACGTATAAATCTTGCAATAAAGTTCAGTCTTATTTGAAGTAGACAGGGTGAATGGAGTTTGATAGTATGTTATTCTATTTGCTACCCCTTATGTTACGTTTCTTGTTAGTTTTGTTTATTGGTTTTTTAAGTCTTGGGGCTGTTTATGCCGGGAATAATACGCCGCAGACAGCAGATTTGCCCCTGTATGTAAAAGTGGGGGATTTGCCTTCTGGGCAGTTGACGTTTACAGGGTCCGAATCCATGAACCCTTTGTTACTAGGGTGGGCGAGCG
>JANYEO010000157.1 GCA_025363025.1 Opitutia bacterium | reverse complement strand
GAGTTAGCCCGGAAAAGAGAGCTAAGAGTTTTTTTACAGATTCTTCCGGTGTAATTAATTGATCTTTTAATATACTTCGATGAAATGGTTTTGATAAATTGCTATCAACTTATCCTGGGTGAAGCCCCAAAATAATTGCTTTTTTATTCATTCTACTCATTTCAATAGCAGCATTTTTAATAATCATATTAAGTGCTGCTTTTGAAGCCCGATAAGCATACCACCCACCAAGTTGATTATCTGATATACTTCCGACACGTGCCGAGAGTGCGGCAAATATAGATACATTGTCTTTGTTTAATTTTGGCAAAAAATGCTTTGCGATCAGAGCGGGCACTATTGTATTAGCTTGAAAAATATAATTAAATTTTTCCGCAGATAATTCTTTGATAGATTTTTCAGGCATAATTTCATTATTATGCAGAACTCCAGTAGCGACTATCACCAAATCAAGAGGCCCATGGCTAGAAGCTAAATTTGCTGCTTCTGACAGTGAATCTTCATCCGTATAGTCAATATGATATCCAACTGTACGAGAAAATGCATAGATATTAGCGTTCTGATATTTATCGGATAAAATTCTGACAAATGCTCCTCCTATCGCCCCTGAACTTCCAAGGACTGCAATGTTTTTGAAAATTAAATCCATAAAAATTTAAACACTAAGGCACTTATGTCTTCTACCCTTATTGTGTCCAAAATTTGGCTAAAATCAATTTTAAAAACTTAATCATTAACTGTTCATTTTCATAATATAAAACCTGTCGTCTTCTTGAATCATTAAATCAAATCAGGCACTGAAAATTCTACGTTCACGAAGCCATCACGCGGGCCCTTGGCGGCAACTGCTACTTCACAAATCCCTACAATTTATGAGAGCGCGGCCTCAACGAACGTACCAATAATCTTATCAGGGCAAGACTTTCGAAATCTAACCCCTTCACCGCAATCTCAAAAAATGCCCTTGATCATATTCAACAAAAACTCAACAATCGCCCTCGCAAATCTCTCAAATATCAAATGCCAACAGAAGTCTTTCTGCAGCTGACCCCTTGTTCAGCAGGTGCTGCACTTCACCCTTGAATGGGCCGAAGGGGCGCGCAACAATTTCCTTGAGTAGAGTTTATGCACTTATTTTAACAATGAAAATTTCAGAACGCAAAAAAATTGCAATAATTGGAACAGGTATTTCTGGCCTTGGAGCAGCTTCGCTTTTAAACCATCATCATGAAATTACAGTATATGAAAAAAATAATTATATTGGGGGGCATAGCCGGACGATAGAAGTTAAAACCAAAGAAAGACTTATTCCAGTTGACACAGGTTTCATTGTTTTTAACAAAAATAACTATCCATTACTAACGCGTCTTTTTGAATATTTGGATGTACGCATTATTGAAAGTGAGATGTCCTTTGGTGCTAGTATTAACAATGGTTGGATGGAATATGGTACACAAAGTTTAAAGCATGTTTTTGCTCAAAAAATAAATTTTTTTAGACCCGCTTTCTGGAGGATGATCATTGATATTTTTACTTTTAATAAAAAAGGTAGAAACTATCTAGATAAAGATCCTTCTTTTACATTAGGGGAGTGCTTGAGCGAGCTCAACCTGGGGCCGTGGTTTCGCCAATATTTTTTATTGGCAATGGGTGGGGCAATCTGGAGCACCCCGCTGTCTGAAATGCTAGCATTTCCTGTCTCCACTTTTGCACGCTTTTTCGAAAACCATGGGCTATTTACTATTAAGGATCATCCTCAATGGTATACCGTTCGTGGGGGAAGTCGTGAGTATGTAGAGCGCTTGATCGCACCTTTTAAGGAACGCATCTATGTAGGACGTGGCGTTAAGCATGTATGGCGTCAGGGTAATCACGTCATTGTGGAAGATACTAGCGGCCAGCAAGCAGTTTATAATGAGGTTATTTTCGCGTGTCATGCAGATCAGGCCCTGAAGTTAATTAAAGATCCGAATGATGCAGAGTACAACATCTTATCGGCTTTTCGCTATCAGGCCAATCGCGTAGTCTTGCATAGCGATATCAGTTTTATGCCAAAAAGAAAGAAGGCCTGGGCAAGTTGGATTTATCTTTCTGAAGGTAAATCAGACAATAACCCAAAGCTTTCATTAAGCTACTGGATGAATAACCTCCAGCCGTTGCAGACGGATCAACCGATGTTGGTAACCCTCAATCCTGGACGTGAACCGGATCCCAAATTAGTTCACAACGATTATATATTTGATCATCCAGTTTTTGATTCTACGGCAATCATGAATCAGTTCCAAATTGATAATATACAAGGACTTAATAATTTTTGGTTCTGTGGGGCGTATCAACGTTATGGATTTCATGAAGATGGCCTTGCCAGTGCAGTTAAAATGGCAGAACGTATGGGAATTTCCCCAGTATGGTGATTGAGCCAAAAATTTATACAGCTAAGGTTATGCATAGACGGATTTTCCCCAAGGAGAACACGTTTGAGTATGGGGTTTATTACCTTGCTATTCCATTGCCTGCGCCAAGGCTTCCGGGATGCCTTGCGCGGTTTCATGCTAAGGATGTGGGCGAACGCAACGGAACGGATCCGATTCATTGGGTCAGAAATATATTAGCCAACTACAACTTAAGTTCAAAAATTCAAAATATTGTGCTAGTTGCGATGCCTAGAGTTTTGGGCTATGTATTTAATCCTGTAAGTTTCTATCTCTGTCTCGATGATATTAATCATTTAAGAGCTGTTTTATGTGAAGTTCATAACACATTTGGTGAACAGCATAGTTATTTATGCGCCAATCCCGATCATTCCCCTCTTACGCCTGATCATTGGTTGGTTGCAGAGAAAGTTTTTCATGTTTCTCCTTTTTTGGAAAGAAATGGAACTTATAAATTCCGTTTTGATCTTACCATGGAGAGGCTTAGTATCTGGATTGATTATTATGATATCAATGAGAAAAAACAGTTGATTACATCTTTAATCGGTACTTTTTCTCCTTTAACCATGCAGAATCTGCGGCGTGCTTTTTGGAGGCATCCTTTAGTTGCCCTTAAAACAATTTTACTCATACATTACCAGGCGCTAAGATTATTTTGCAAAGGTATGGCTTATATTACTAAGCCATTGCAAAGTCTCAAAAAAATCACCCACACACGCGGTCTTGAAAAATCTCAAACAACAGCGTTTAAAGAATAAGTATCTCGATTTCCCCCTAAAGACTTAAAAACTTCAATGATGATCGTTAATCAAATTACCCGTCGTTTTCTTGCTGCACTTGAGCATACTCAATATGGGAGCATCACGGTTACAACACCGGAGGGCAAAATATATGATTTTAGTGGGTCTCAAAAAGGTACACACGCAAACATTTATATTCATAATTGGCGTTTAATCGGCGCGATGATTCGGCATGGAGATATAGGGATAGCCGAAGCCTATCGTGATGGATGGTGGGATTCATCCGATCCAACACAATTATTTCTCTTTGGACTAGAAAACCAATCAGCACTTGATAACTATATTTATGGTGGGGTTTTTGGTAGAATTGCGTCAAAAATAACGTCTTTGTTGACTCGTAACACTTTAAGAGGGAGCAAAAAAAACATTTATTCTCATTATGACATTGGCAATGAGTTTTATAGTTTATGGCTAGATCCAACGATGACTTATTCATCTGCAATGTTTGATAACGAGAGCAAATCCTTGCAAGTCGCTCAAAATATAAAATATGACAGAATCATCGAGCGTATTTATCCGTCCGGTAAGCTACTAGAAATTGGCTGTGGTTGGGGTGGATTTGTGGAACGTGCTCTTTCAAAAGGTGATTATAGCATAAAAGCCTTAACCATTTCTAAAGCCCAGCATGACTTTGCTGAAACACGTATCGGCAAGGGTATTATAGCCCTTGAAGATTATCGACACCAACAAGGCCTTTATGATCAAATTGTTTCGATTGAAATGCTTGAAGCAGTCGGTGAAAAATTTTGGCCTATTTATTTTTCAAAAGTTAAATCTCTATTAGCTGATAAGGGAAAAGTGATGTTGCAAACGATTACCATCTCCAACGCTGCTTTTGATCGGTATCGTATCAGTGGTGATGCTATCCGTAAGTTTATTTTTCCAGGTGGAATGTTGCCATCGCCTCTGCGTTTTCAGGAGGAAAGTACTAAAGCAGGCTTACGCATAACCAATCAATTTGCTTTTGGCCAGGACTATGCGCTTACAATGGCCCATTGGCTCAAAAATTTTGATACTAAAATAAATGAGGTGAAAGCGATGGGCTTTGATAGTAAATTTATCCGTATGTGGCGTTTTTACATGACTTGCTGCATCGCAGCATTTCAATATGGCCGTACAGACGTCATTCAATGGGAATTAGAGCATGCAAGGTAAATGGCTTCCATAAATTTGAAGAGGCATGATACATGCTTTAAATCCAAAAAGTGTATCGTCACCTGATTGATTGTGCGGCTTTGGAATAGCTACAACCTCTAATATGGAAGAGATAGAAATGGAGTTATTATGAGCCAAAAAAGCATTAATAATCAATCACTTATCCAATATTCCTTCATTTCTGTTCCGCTTGCATTTGCAGGATTTCCACTGTACGTACTTGCACCTGATTTTTATGCAACCCATCACGGCCTCTCGCTCAATTTATTAGGCAGTTTACTATTGGGAATGCGCCTATTTGATGCGATACAAGATCCTGTCATAGGTTGGATCGCCGATAAAGTTCAAGGAAACTTTGTACGCCTTATTATAATGGGTGGGGTTATGTTATGCGTCTCTATTTTTGCTCTTTTTAACAACGTTTTCTTTTCACCCATCTTATGGTTTGGGTGCTGCATGCTTGTGGCGATTAGTTCTTATAGCCTTTTAACAATTATTCTAGGGACACAAGCGACATTGTGGACAGAGGATAAGCATGATCAAACTCGCATTGCAGGCATGCGCGAGGCATGTGGATTAATGGGCCTTGTTATGGCTGTTAGTATGCCGACTATCCTTTCCGGTATTACCCGTGCTGAAAATATTTACAAATGGTATGGAGGGATCTTAGCCGGCTTAATGGTGGTGGGCATACTTTGTTTTTCTAAAATAGATTTTGGCCCATCCAAAAATAACATCAAACAAAGTACAGAAAATTTATTGATTGATGCAGCATTTCGTAGTTTGCCGCGAGAAACTTTAATGCTTTTTGCGGTATATGGCTTGAGTATGTTAGCCTCAAGTATTCCGGCTGTATTGGTTATTTTTTATGTACGCGATTGGCTCGGTGCGGAACATTTCATGGGATTATTTCTTGTTCTTTATTTTTTATCAGGTGCTACTGGTATGCAGATTTGGAAAAAGCTAAGCACCTATTACGGAAAATATATAGCTTGGGGTATATCCAATATCCTTGCGGTCATAGGTTTTATAGGAGCGTTCTTTCTTGGAAAAAATGATGCTTCGCTGTATGCTATCATTTGTGTTATCTCTGGCCTTGCACTTGGGGCAGACTTGACGTTGCCACCATCAATTCTTGCTGACCATATTCATAGACATAGCAATAGTCGCTTTGCGGGAATGCATTATGCTTGTCTTGTTTTTATTGCAAAAATTAGTTTGGCTTTTGCATCAGCCATCACTTTTTTTGTGCTTGATTTTAAAGGCTTTAAGCCTGCAGCACACAATTCTGATGAGGCATTAATCGTGCTTTGCGTAGCTTATGCGCTTATACCCTGTGCGCTTAAAATAATGTCAGCAGCCTTGCTTTATATGCTTTTTATTTTACGAGTAAATCGGAGAGAAATCCAATAAGGAAGCAATCGAAGGATTTTTATAAGATTAGTCATCCTTTTTGGAAAATGGATTTCAAACGCAGAGCCTAGCAACTCATCAGCTATTACTTTAGCTGCTTGCTCGGGTTCCATAATCATTGGCATTGAAAATGTATTTTTTTTTGTAAGTGCTGTACTTACAAATCCAGGATTAATCAACTTAACATCGAGAAAATCCCTACACTCCGCATAAAGGCTTTCTGCCAAATTGATAATGGCAGCTTTGGTTGCGCTGTAAGGCTGACCTGCGGGTAATCCTATATAGCCTGAAATACTGCCGCAAAGAGCAATTTGCCCTTTTGATTTTTGATTTTTTAAAATAGGAACAGCGGCATAAAGCATATTAAAAGCACCCATCAAATTGACATCAACAATGGCTTTTGTCATGGAGATATTGAGAGCGTCAATTTCCATCGGTTCATAAGCTGCTGCCAGAAAGATGATGCGATCGAGCTGACCAAATTCAGCGTAGATCGCTTGAGCTGTAGCAAGCGTATTTTCCGCACGGGTGACATCCAGTACAAAAATTTTATGCCTGTTTCCGATAGTCGCCTGGATTTGCTCGAGTTCATGTTCGCGGCGTGCTGAAAGGGCAAGAATAGCACCGCGTAAACACAGTTCTTGTGCGAGTGCCAACCCTATGCCACTACTTGCACCAATTATCCATACAATCTGACCTTTATAATCAGTCTTATGCATTATTTTTGTTTCTGCATAAAAATGGTCAGTTCAGAAACTGTAATCCCGAATTTTTTTAAATAGGATCGATTGATCAAAACCCCATCATTCATGACCCACATCCAATCGTCAAAGCAGATGCGGTATGTCTTATCACCTACAGGGAGATCCATAACATAATTCCAACGGACAGCCATGCCCTCTGATTCTCCTTGAGCTTTGTCAATAATATCAGCAGCTGTTCCTTCATAGCTTCCATCAAGAAGCTTTTTAATCGTCCAAATACGTTCCTGCTTGGCGCCGTCATAATATTCAAAATGCTCGGTTAAAGTCCCGATATCTCCACTCCATGTACCGACCATATTAATGTCAAAGCGCCGCACAACGCGGCCACGCCAATCCTGAACGATTCCCCAAGCTTTTATAGGGCCGTTGAAATACGTTTCTATATTGGCAGAAGGAGCCGTTCCCTTATAATAATCAAGCGGTTTTTCTTTACAGCTACTAAGCATGATAACAAGTCCTATGCTGGCGATGAATTTGGTTATTTTATTATTTTTGCTCATGCAGCTCATTGAGGGTTAAGTTCAATACTTAGTGAACACATGGACAGTTTAAAAAAGACTTCTCTTAGCGTTTGATATTCGCAAGATTTTCCAAAACGATTCTCGAGTTTTTGATATATATGATCAAGGGCATTCTTTGATATAATAGTGAAGGAGTTGCTTTTGCAATAGCTTGTCTGAATAATGGCATGCATAGGTTCATTTAAAGCGCATTCCTAAGCATGATAGGGGAGGGCACACTAAAAGCCCCCCCCTGGAAGGCAAAAGGCACACAGCAGCACCGGCTTTTGTGAATACACTTTCTTTTAGGAAAAAGGTCCAAGGCTCTTCATATTACTGCAGCGCTTGAATATTAGATTCACTTAACCCCGTTAATTCCATGATATCCACCATTAATAGACCTTTGGCTAACATTTTTAGCGCAGTTGCTTGCTTGGCCTTTAACTCACCCTCCTTAATACCTTCCTTGATACCTTCCTTGATACCCTCTTTGATGCCCTCTTCACGGCTGAGGGTTAGGTTATTTTGAAGGTTATTATCGAAATCGCGTTTCTGCTCATAAGCCAGAAGCTCTGCATCAGACCACTTATGTTTTTCAAGTGTTTCTATGGCTTCCGAGACGCCTTCGTCCTTCGCAAACTCAATGGGCAACTCTTCGAGTTTCGTGCCTTGTTTAAACAAATAGCACCATAAATCCAGCGTGCTAGAGCATTCGCTGAGTTCTTTGTTGAATTTTTTGAGCTCTAAGTAGTAGAAGGCCAATTGGTTGAGCTCGTTTTTGCCATTTTTTTGATTAATGATAAGATGTGGACTTACATAGTGCGTATCATCGTCATTAAATAGATTGAAATTCAAAATACCGATAAACCGGACGGGCTTCAATTTCGCATAATCTTCGCTTTTCTGTAGCTGGCGTGTGTACGCTTTGGACAAATAATAGACACTGCGACAGCCAAAAGAGGCTTCACTGTCCACTTGCATTTCGACGATGTATTGGTGATCCCGCTGATCTTTAACACGTACATCGACTATTGTATTCTTAGCTCCTTCACTATCAGGGTTTTGTGAACGGTCTAATAGTACGGCATGCGTTACTTTCTCGCCTTCTTTAAGCTCCATAACGGCGTTTAAAAAGCTACAAATCGACTTCTGGTGCGCTTCATCGCCAAAGACCTTGCGGAAGGCCACGTCGTTTTTTGGATCTGCGAGTTGTATCTTTTTCATATATATACTCTCAACGAGCCCGATTATTTAATCCAGCTTTTTAAGCTTATTGCTCTCTAATTGAATGAGTTCATCTTTTTTGGCCACTTTAAGCCCAAATATAGAGTGAAACTAACCTAAGCTCAGGCTCAAAGATTCAACTGGCTCCCCAACCAAACGCATTTCTGAGAATCACTCGACTTTCGTGCATCTATACTTTTATTTTAAAAGAATAGATTAAAAATAAAAAGGGCTCTTCATCCAGAAGGGCCCTTTTTTTTGCTCAATTTTTTAAAATTCATTCACTTAAGATAATGGGCTCGCCTTTGGCCAATTTGTTTACAATTTCTAGGCTGAGATTTGTATTTTGAGTAACTATATGAATAGGAACACCTGAAATTAGAAATTTTGCAGCAATATCTAAGGCTGCCTACTGAGCCTCTCTTTGAATGCCTCTTTCTTCTAGCTGTTGTGCAATGCTAACCATGTCTTCTTTATAAGGGGAATGTACGTGTTCTGCCAACTCCATGAAAAATTCTGGATTACCAGCGTAATGGGCGATATACAGCGAAAAGGCAGTAGATATTTCGTGAGAATAGATTACTGCCTTGAGGGTTTTATGTGCTCTTAAGAAATCTAAAGCGGCTTGTTGATCGCGATCTTTGACATGTTTAAGGACAATTTCGATGGTTGCCAAACCTTTATGGGTAGCGAGCTCATGGTATGGAATGGTTGTCAGATCAATAAGTTTTGTGTGGCGTAGCTTTTTGAAAGCGTTTATATGCAGCTATTCTCTTAAGAAGAAAATGACTGGAGCGCCAATTCAAGTACAAAGCGCAACACACAATAAAGTCTATTTTTCGGATCTATAATTATTAACATGTAGTTTGTGATAATGGATCTTCAATGGCAATAGGAGAAAATCACTGGTATTTTTGCGAAATACATATTTACCTTGCATTAAACTACATAGAAACACTTAGTCGTTGAAAATATTTTAAGAAAAGTATAGTTTTTAATCGCTTTTAACAAAAAACTCCGTTTCTTGTGCATCGATACGCCTGTTGAGCAACAATATCATGAATAATAATTTAATATCATTAAACGTTCCGTTTGTAATAATACTGCGGCGATTAGGCATTTCGTTAAATAGTCTTATTTTGGCGATAGCTCATTACGCCATAGTCTAAGCGATAAATCTATCTCAATTTCTTTTGCAAAGCCTGTAGCCTTCAAATACAGGGTATCTTTTAAATCCAAGTCTTTATGTTTCTTCCCAATTTATCTTTTTTCGCAGTGTCCTATTTAAATGCATCGCAGATGTCGAATGTGACGATTGTGCTGTTGTATGCTGCCTTACTCGTGATTGTAACGTCGATCATTAGCCTGCGGACGAATGACCCAGACCCGATGCTTGCGGGCCGTAATATGCCGTGGTGGCTGATTGCGGGGTCTATCGTGGGAACGTGTATTAGCAGTATCGCCTTTTTGGCAATTCCGGCTAAGGGCTATGCGTTTGATTTTAGTTTTTTGCTGGGGAAATGCTTTGAAGCAGCCGTTAGTGTTCCGATTGCCTTCTTTTTCTTTATAGCGTTTCTGCGGAAGGCGCGTGATGCGTCTATTTACACGCTACTCGGGGATCGTTTTGGTAAATGGGCCGCTGTGTATGCTTCTATTGCTTTCATTGTTTATTCTACGGTACGAATGGGGGTTATTACGTGTTTAGTGGCTCAGGCCCTTCATTTAATTTGTGGGGTGGATATTTTGAGCGTGATGATTCTAACAGGTGCTATTGTTATTTTTTATACCTATATGTCTGGCATTGAGGGTGTTATGTGGACAGACCTATTTCAAACAATCCTATTGGTTGTAGCCGGTATTGCTTCTATTTATTTTCTATTAGAGGGGATTCCTTTGCTTAAAGGTGATATTTTTAAATCGATGCAGATTGCGATGCCTTCTTTAGAAAACATGCAAATTTTTCAGATGGATTGGCCTATGTTGTTAACGATGGGTCTTTTTTTTGCGACAGAAAGCACATGGGATTATACAGCCGATCAAGGAATTGCGCAGCGTTATTTAGTGGCGCGTTCAGATAATCATGCGAAATGGGGGCTGGTTGCAGGCGGTTTATTAGTTCCCTTTGCCATCGCTTTGTTTTTCTTAATTGGCATATTATTGTATGTTTTTTATCAGAGCAATCCAGTAGGCGCTTTTGATGCCTGCAATAGTATAGAAGGTGTCTTTGCGCATTTTATCGCTAATCACTTTCCGGATGGGTTAAAGGGGTTAGCCATTGTAGGTATCCTTGCAGCTGCGATGAGCACGATTGATACGGGCATCAATAGTAGTTCAACAGTGCTCATTTGTAATCTGTACGAACCTTATTCAAAAGCATCAGGGCATCAACAATCCCTGCTGACCATGCAGATTATGCGTATATCTTCGGCCGCTTTTGGGGTTGTGGGTATTTTTGCGGCTTATCTCGTGCATTTAAGCGGGGAGGGTGCTTTCGAGTCTTTCTGGAAAGGCATTGGGGTTGTTATCCCCGGGATGCTAGGGCTTTTTTTACTCATGCGTATCAGCAAAAAAGCAGGTCCTAGGGCTGCAGCTATTGGGTTAACTGCGGGCTCTATCCTTGCATTTTGGATGACGTTTACAGCGGGGCTCGATCATACATTGGCTTCTCCTTTTCATTACATGCTGACGTTGCCGATGAGTGCGTTGACAACTGTTTTAGTTGGGCTTGCGATGAGTTTAAGACCCGAAAAGATAATCAATTCCG
>JANYEO010000032.1 GCA_025363025.1 Opitutia bacterium | reverse complement strand
CCCTACCAAAAACGCCTTTACTTTTTTTTCCTTTTTTTGGGTTGCCCACTGAGACTGTTTGTCCGGTCACTTGTTGAGATTGTTCATTGTGTGCGTCCTCGTCCAAGGTTGCAGCAGCAGCAGCAGCAGGAGGTGCAGCAGCAGCAGCAGCCGCAGCACGTGGTGACTCCGAAACAACTTGCTTTCTGTTGTCAGCAGCCGTTTTGCAAAGCTGCTGTTGTGCTGCCTTAAGCCTTTTTTTTGCCTTCAGAAGTTTCAGCATTAAACGACTGTGTTGCTCTCTGTGCTGCAAGTCTTCCCAGTCCATCTCCTGAGGCTCACTGTCGCTGCTTTCATTACCTGAAGATTGAGACGATTCAGAGGGCTGATACAGACTTTCTGCAGCAGCAACATTTCTTGTAGGAGCAGCTGCTGTAGGATAGGCAGAGCAGCCAGGAACTGGATTTTCTTCTCTTTCTTCTTCGAGACTGCTAAAATGGCCTTCAGATTCAGCATAGTTCAACCTCGTGGCCAAACCCCGAGGAGCATGCTTGCGCGTAACAAGCCGTGAAGGAGAATCAGGTGGTGGCGGCGGTGGCGGCGGCTGTTGACTGCTCTGTGGACGTCGCTGAGCAGGTTCTTGAGGAGGAGCAGAAGGTGACTGATACGGTCGATCTTGACCCTGTCGTGACGGAGGAGGAGCAGTAGGTGGTCGTTGATGCCCTCTGTCGAATCGGCCTAAACTTTGCCATGGCGGAGGAGGAGGAGGAGGAGGAGGATGCAGCTGCTGTTGTTGATGCTTTCTTTGCTGCTGGTGCTGCTGCTGCTGCCCCTGCTTGTCGGTGTCAGTTGTTTTCCACATTCTTCGAAAGTCGTAGCTGAATGGAGCAAAATACTTTAAAAAACAAACTTTAACCTTTAAGAAATGTATTTGCTTACGGATTTTCGTGCTGGTTGCCAAAAAAAGCAGTTCGTTTCACAAGAGCGATATATATTTTTATAGTTGCTTGATTGGGACTTCTTAAATCTGGTGAATCATAAGTTGAAGTACCAGTTAAAATCGGGAAGGTCTGGCAGCGCAGTTCCCTGTAGTAGTACACCGCTGGCCCGTGGTTCAGTGCACTCTGCAGGTGATTATTAATCGGCATGTTTAATTGCGCGACACCAACATATAATTCACATTTGGCAACTTCTAGTTTGTATTGGATAGCTTCGGAACCATCAGTGGGCTTTTGCGACCAGACGGCAAAGTCAGGGTCGGTAAATTTTATTTGTATTGTAAGAGACGAGTTTGGTACTAGCCCTTGGGTGCAGCTTTCCCAATTCGTCCTTAAACTTCCCACAAAGACGACTGGATCTGAGCGGTACTTTTGCTCCGCATATGTGAGTTCTTTGCCTTTACTGCGCTCAAATTGTAGAAACTTTGATCTGCGTTTGAGCCAACCCGCATTTAAGGGGGAGTTAAAATGTCCCACGACGTCACTCTCCCAGCCCTGCGTTGTCATTTCGCCTTTGGTGGCTTCGCTGTAGTCTAGCATGTCTTGCAAATAAGCGCGGTATGGGTAGTGGTCGCTGTAGGATGACGCTAAAAAAAATCAGTGTTAAAAAGTTGCAATTTAAAAAACCCACGGCAGCAGCTGACCTTTAGACTCGTTTATCAGGAGTGTCACCTCGCTCAGGCACGAGGCAAGGACATTGTTCACTGGTCCGACCATGGCTCCCTCTGCGGGTGCCACGTGAGGAGGATCTTTAGTTACTATTTTTAGGCTCAAGGCGATTTTGATATCATTTATTAAATATATGTCGGAATACGCCGGTATTCTGAATTCGCACAGGTTGTTGCTAATGGCATTAACGGGTGGAAATGTCTGGCGGTAGAGCGCAACGTATCGGCCGTCTGTAGGTAAAATGTGCCTAAAGGCTTCCGACAATTTTTGTGGATCAAAAGTGTCCGCGTCTTGAAAAACGTTTCTGCTCATTGTAAATTATTCGAATTTCATGCGATGCTTCACCTTTTTTGTCTTGCCTCCGTAACCTTCCTCCGCAACTGCCAAACTTACGTCTGAAGCGTCTGCTTTTTTTTTCCCGACACCAAAACTTTTGACCACTAACGGGCCTGTTTTAATTTTTTGTTTGACGCTCTCAATATTTTGTTTCAATAATAGTTTTTCTTTTTGGGATAAGGGTTCTTCAGATTCTTCGTCTTTGACGGCACTTGCAAGCTTTGCACTAGGGAGGTCACTGTCTGCTTGGGGTTCTTCTTTTTGGCCCGTTCCGTACAGCGCCCCGTTAGGTGTAGGTAAGTCCTGTTTATGGGGAGGCGAGGGAGCAACTTCCAACGCGGGGTTCTTGGGCATCTGCGCCCTTAAAAACCGACTGAAGGCCCAGTCATCTTCTTGTGGACTAACTCCAACGTTCTCTTGAAGGGCGGGGAACGCGCTATTGTACCAAGAACTTTCGTCCATCCTTTTGCCAGGGCATCGCACAAGCGAATGGGCGAACGGTGAAGACTTGCACAAAGGTTGGGGAAAGT
This sequence comes from Opitutia bacterium, assembly GCA_025363025.1. GTDB lineage: Bacteria > Verrucomicrobiota > Verrucomicrobiia > Opitutales > JANYEO01 > JANYEO01. The sequence goes on along the minus strand of JANYEO010000032.1, from coordinate 272 downwards.
GGCGACGGCGGGAAAGGCCTCGGAGTTGGCCGAGGTGACGGCAGCAGCGGTGGAAGCAACGGCGGCGACGGGATGCCCTTGGCCTGTTTAAAAAAGGCGGCCGCAATGGGGAAAGCAACGACGGCGGCGACGGAGACGGAGCGACGGGATGCCCTTGGCCTGTTTAGAAAAGGCGGCCGCAACGGGGAAAGCAACGACGGCGGCGACGGAGACGAAACGGGCGGAGGAAGTAGGGATGCGGCGGCGGCGGCGGCCGAGGCGGCGGCAACAGA
>JANYEO010000012.1 GCA_025363025.1 Opitutia bacterium | reverse complement strand
CCTCCTCCTCATCCTCCTCCCCTCTTGCAACAAAAATATTATCAAAGATGTACTTGCCTTCAAATAAGCTTGCGTTTCTGTTGTGTCGTCTGACTCTCTTGGTAAATAATAGTCTTTGAAACGCTGCAGGGTCCATTTTATCGTATAATATATGGCACCCATCAGAGCTTCCAAGAGCAGAATGGGATGTCCTTGCCGGGGCAAAAAAAGCACTTTGTGCAACTGGTCTTCTAACCGCCATTTTTGTTGGCGTATAAAAGCCACTTTTTTTACTTTAATATCTAGCAGTTTAGAAATATCTGCTGGCAGTGGGATTGACTCGTAGGCATTCATGGAAAATGGACTTCCCATCGTGTCGACATCACCACTTCTGTTTAGGATGGGTAGGTCCTCTGTCACTGCAGCAGCAGGGCCGGTGGAGCTGCCTTCCTGCGGGTCCTCCTCTGCGATCGCATTATTGCCGCCGCCTGCCTGCTCCAACTCTGGCGGAGGCGGCAGGGGGGCCAAATATTTAGAGCAAAACTCTGAGGCACTGAGCCACCTTGTCGTGTCTTCGTAATTTGCCATTGCCGTGCAAAAATCTGCGAAGAAAATTTATTTTTATTCGTACTTGACAGTGTAAAAGCGAGGGCCATTTTTAAACAACACATCCTTTTTTGGCATCTTATAATAAATTTGCCCCTTATAATTTTTGTTACATTGCTGCCTTTTGTAACCTAGAAGCCGAACAATGTTCTCTCCGACTCTGATGCAGTGGTCTTTGTTGGTGCAAGGACCCGCATTGGCCAATATGGGGACTCCGGTTTTATTTATTTGGGGGTTTGGTTTGTTTGCTTTCAGCAGTTTGGTGACACCAAAAAGAAGCCCCGATTCGTAGAGGCCTTTTAGCTTGATCCAAGAATCCGTCACATTCCACTCGTCAAAGTGTAGGATCCAGGAGCCCGTGGTACGAAATTCCATTTTGAACTCGGCTGCAACGGCCTAAAGCAAAGAAACTGTCAAACTTTTGCAAAAACATTTGACCCTAAAGTGCTCACCCTTGAGATTTGTGGAATTTCCAGCAGCCTAAAGTTTGGGACAGGTTTGGCATTGCAAGGAGGGAGTACGGGAGTTCCATATTTTTCAATATTAAGTAAATCTTGATCGCTGCATCCTTCCCAAATTTTGCTGTCCAAAGTGTCTTCTTGCATTTTAGTGGAAGATTTTCCAAGGTCCTTACCGTTGCCCTGCTAGTTCCTAGGTGGTTTTGCGAGAAAAATTGCTTCTTCCTCGAACATAAACACTCCTTCTGGCTGATACTTTTTCTTGGAGCATACGGCACTAGGGAGACAAGTCTGCTACTGCGGAGAGAACTGAGAAAGCGACTCACATGGCCACAGCATAGAGCACTGCACAAAAACTTTCCTTCTGCTAGCTGTACTGCAAAAGCGGCTGCCTTTGTTAAAGCATACACGAGTAAAGGGCCAAGTTCTGTAGTGCTCACTGCTCTTCCAATCCGTCCTCCTTTCCTTCTTCACGCAGAGCTGTGCAGGCTCGTAGGAGGAAGAAAGAGGAAGAAAGCGCGCACATTGTTACTCCATACAGAGCTTCAGTAAAATGTTGTGCACTCGTGACTGCCCTTGCAAAGCAGCTTCCTTTCCTTCCTTCAGACGGAGCTCCGTAAAACAGGACAGGAACGGGAAAGCGTCCAACTTGCTTGCAGCATACAGGACTACATAGCAAGTTTTCCTTCTAGCCGCTGCTCTGCGAAAGCCGTCGACTTTCTTCCCTCAGTCACAGCTTCTGTAGTTCTCTACTCTCTTCCTATGGGGAAGACTTTGTCTGCTACTGTCAGCCTTCTCTAGTGCTGACTGAAGCGGGAAAGCGGCTCAGGTCCGCATGCATGTATGAGGAAACTGGCAAGAAAGCTTCTCTACGTGCATACACGCTGCCTAGCCTATCCTTCCTCGGAGCAGCGGCTCTCGGCGGCTGCATGCCTGCTAGCAGCTCTGCTGTTGGGACGACCGTCGCTGCTGGGTGGTGCTGCAGAGGAAAACGCCATCAAAAATGTTGACAAGAAGCAGGAATAGAAACTCTGCTGACACAATTCCTGCTGCAGAGAAAAGCGTCGCAGAATTAACATTGGCTCCACCAACGGAGCAAAGCAAAGAGACCGCCAAAGAAGCTTCAGAAATCATTGAGAATCAGACAACACCTCAAACCTCGCCAGCAGCGCAAACAGCCACAAAGGAAGAAACCGAAGGAGCTCAAATTAAACTTGTTCAAAAATATTTCAAGCAGATTGGATTCTCGGGCTCCTTTGCTGGAATCCAAAGTTTTCAGCATGCATTGTGGGCAGAAAAAGGAATTCACATTTCTCAAAAGGTGATCTCAAAAGCTATGCACCAGGTGAGAACCAGTTATTCAGCCTCATGTGGGGAGGGGGAGAAGTAGGAAGAACTTGATGTGGGTCTTGGGCCTCTACGAGCAGTCCTTGCACTCGTGGGGCTTCTTCTT
>JANYEO010000218.1 GCA_025363025.1 Opitutia bacterium | reverse complement strand
CCCTACGCTCGGAGAGCTTCGGGTGGCGGGCCAAGAAGTGAGGTAGATTTAAAAAAACGAGGAATATGTAGGTATTGATTGCTTAAAGTCTTAGACTTTGTATATATATTTGATATGCGATTGGTAACATCTGAATACGCGTATAATAGTAAAGTCGAAGGATCCGTCATCGTCTCTCGTGCAGACGCGGTGATTAACTGGATCCGCAAAAGCTCTGTCTGGCCGATGCCGATGGGGTTGGCTTGTTGTGCGATTGAGCTTATGGCCTCTGGCGCGTCGCGCTTTGACATTGCCCGCTTTGGGATGGAGGTCATGCGGTTTTCCCCGCGGCAGTCCGATTGTATGATTGTTTCGGGAACGGTTACTTATAAAATGGCCGAAGTTATCCGCCGTATTTATGACCAAATGGCGTCTCCTAAGTGGGTTGTGGCGATGGGGGCCTGTGCCTCTACGGGGGGGATGTACCGCTCTTATGCTGTTTTGCAAGGGGTGGATAGGATTGTGCCTGTAGATGTCTACATTAGTGGTTGCCCGCCGAGGCCGGAAGCCTTGCTTGATGGGATGATGCACCTGCAAGATAAAATTGAACGGGAAAATTCCCTGCCGCGCTTGTTCCAAAAAGTGCAGTCTTAGGCTGTTTTTTGTATTCCTTTCATGCAAATACCTATGCAGACATTTGAAGTACCCACTTATTTAGAAGCTTTGGGCGGTAAGGCGCGGTTAAAAGCGGATATGCCGGCGGTTGATATAGCCCCTGATCGTTTTTTAGAAGCAGTTAAAGCGATTTTAGGCGAGGGAGGCTATGCGCTTTTACTAGACATAACGGCAATTGATTGGGGAGTAGAGGCCGATATTCGGTTTACCGTTGTGTATCATTTTTATTCGCTAAGCACGCATACCTATTTGCGCTTAACGGTTGACTGCACTGCTAATGATGCCCCCACGGTACCGAGTATTGCGCATCTTTACCCAGGTGCTAATTGGCATGAGCGCGAGACGTTTGACATGTTTGGCATTATCTTTACCGGGCATCCTAATTTAAAACGGATACTAATGTGGGAAGGGTACCCTTACCATCCTTTGCGCAAGGACTTCCCCTTGGCGGGGATTGAGGCCCCATTACCTTCTGCTGAAACAGCGGAGGCCACAGGCGAGTGTGTTATAGCCGCCCCGATGATGGGAGGCCCTTTTCATGCGGCCCCAGGCGGGACGATTGCCAACCGGGAGCCTATGGGGGCAGACCAAAGCTGGACTGAATGTAGCCCGAAACCTGGCCCCGAAACCCCGCTTAATTAGAGCCTTTGAATTTATTTTTGAGCTTTAACGAAATATTATAAATGGCATGCAAAGAGACACTGTTTCTATCAATTTAGGTGATGTGGGGGCCCGTGCGGCGCACCACGAGGGGGAGCTATATACCGAGCGCATGACGCTTAACATGGGTCCCTCCCACCCGGCAACGCATGGGGTGCTGCGCCTTGTGCTTGAACTAGAGGGAGATTATGTAACTAAGTGCGAGCCGGTTATTGGTTACCTGCACCGTGGGGATGAAAAGATTGCGGAGAATATGACCTATAACCAGTTCGTGCCCTATACGGACCGGTTAGATTATTTGGCTCCTTTGGCTAACAATGTAGCTTATGCCATTGCGGTGGAGCGTTTAGCGGGGCTTGTATTACCGGAGCGTTGCCAGGCTATCCGGGTGCTATGTTGTGAGCTTGCGCGTATATCCTCTCATTTGCTGGGGATTGGGGTTTATGGAATGGATACAGGGGCGCTAACGGTCTTCATGTACACCTTTACGGAACGTGAAAAGCTTTATACTTTATTTGAAGAGCTAACCGGGGCCCGCTTTACTACGAGCTATACGCGTATTGGGGGGGTTGCCCGTGATATGCCTGAAGGCTGGATGGGCCGGGTAGAGGCCTTTCTTGATCAAGTAATGCCTGTGATTGATGAGATTGAGTCATTGCTTACACGGAATAAAATTTTCTTAGACCGTACCAATGATGTTGCGGTTATTTCTAAAGAAGATGCTTTGGCTTATGGGTTAACCGGGCCCAATTTACGCGCTTCTGGTGTAGACCTTGATTTGCGTAGAGATAACCCTTATTCGGGTTATGAAAAATATGACTTTGACATCCCCATTGGCACTAAGGGGGATTGTTACGATCGCTATCTTGTGCGAATGGAGGAAATGCGCCAAAGTGTACGCATTGCTAAGCAAGTAATTAGTACAATGCCCAGCGGGTTATGGTATGCAGAGGATGCACGCAAAATATTTGCCCCGCCTAAGGCAAAAATTTTGACCCGGATGGAGGAGCTTATCCAAAACTTTATGATTGTAACCGAAGGGCCACAGATGCCGGCCGGTGAAGTGTATTTTGAGGCGGAAAACCCGAAAGGGGCTTTAGGCTTTTTTATCGTGTCTAAAGGGGGAGGGGTGCCTTATCGCTTAAAAATCCGCGCTCCGAGTTTTTGTAACTTAAGTATTCTTGAAAAACTTGTGCCAGGGCATATGATGAGCGACGTTCCGGTTATCCTGGGGAGTTTAGACTTTGTACTGGGAGAATGTGACCGATAGTCTACCTTAATATTTAGACGCTATGGAAACGACTTTAAAACCAGAAACATTAACGCAAATCGAAGCCCTTATTGGATTGTACCCGGAAAAACGGAGTGCAGCCTTGCCGCTGCTTCATCTGGTGCAAGAAGATAAAGGCTATATTTGCAAAGGGGCTATAGAGTGGATTGCTCAAAAGCTGGGGCTAGAGCCTATTTCGATTTTTGAACTCGTTACATTCTACCCCATGTTTCGCCAGGCGCCGATTGGGAAGAAGCATGTTAAGGTATGCCGTACGCTTTCTTGCGCTTTGGCCGGGGGCTATACGGTGTGTGAGCGTTTAAAAGATATTTTGAAATGCAATGTCGGCGGGACTTCTGCTGACGGGGAGTATACGCTCGAGTTTGTAGAATGTTTGGCTAGTTGTGGCACGGCCCCTGTCGTCATGGTGGACGAAGTTTTGCATGAAGATGTAAAGCTAGATAAAGTCGAAAAATGGGTGGCTGAAACTTTTCCTAACCATAAAAGCGAGTCTGCTTAAAACTTCTCCGTACATTGCTATCACTTTTTTAAAGCATAACGTTTACTATTTATGGCCCTTCCTGAAACGCGAATCCTTTTAAAATACGCCGATGAACCGGGGTATGATGCGTCTATCGAATGCTACTTAAAGCATGGAGGCTACGAGGTTTTAAAAAAATCCTTCAAGCGGGCACCAGAGGAGGTTGTGCAAGAAGTGGTAGACTCCGAACTACGCGGACGTGGGGGGGCAGGCTTCCCTGCTGGGATGAAGTGGCGCTTTATCGACTACAAGGGGGGTAAGCCCGTTTATTTGATTTGTAATGCAGATGAGTCTGAGCCGGGTACGTTTAAAGATCGCCAGCTTATGTATAAAGACCCCCATCAATTGATCGAGGGGATGATGATTACGGCTTTTGCCATAAAGGCAAAGCTGGCCTTTATTTATATACGAGGGGAAATGCATGAAGGGGCGCGTATATTAAAAAATGCGATTGAAGAGGCCCGAGCAAAAGGTTTTTTAGGTGAAAATATTTTAGGATCTGGCTATAGCTGTGATATTATTGTCCACAGAGGGGCAGGGGCTTATATTTGTGGAGAAGAAACAGGCCTTATCGAATCTATTGAAGGCAAGCGGGCCTACCCGCGGATTAAGCCGCCGTATTTCCCAGCAGTGCTCGGACTTTATCAATGTCCTACAATTGTGAATAATGTAGAGACGCTTTG
>JANYEO010000199.1 GCA_025363025.1 Opitutia bacterium | reverse complement strand
TTCCTGAAGCTGACCACTTGTTCACCAAGTGCTGCACTTCACCCTTGAATGGGGCGTTGGGTAATTGAGTTATTTTTAGCAGCAATTTAGCCGCCGGGGTATGAATGTTCGCCGGGAAGGGAAACTCCAGGATATTCCTTGTTATTTCAATTATTTGATGGAGAGGGGCATTGGGCAATTGAGCTATTTGCGTTAGTATTTCAGCCGCTGTGATTTTACTTTCAGTTGAGGGGGCAAAATTTATGACATTCTCTGCTGCCTCAATTATTTCATCGAGCGGGGCGTTGGGTAATTGAACAATCTTTAAAAGTGCGGCCCCCGCAGCGACTACTTCGTCATTTTTATTTGATTTAAGATCATTTTTTAGCCCTTCGATTGTTGCTTGAAGCTCTTCTTCGTTAAGGGACTCAATATAATGAGGCAATGCTATCATACGCTCGAGCAGCCGTGTTGCGGGGACGAGTGAGAAATCTGAATGTGTGGCATCAGCCATTGCTTGGGCGACCGTCATGATGCGGCCTGCAAAGCCGCTTATAGCCCCTATGGTTACTTTGAAACGCCCCAAGATACCTGTGGTTGGGCTGCTGGTTGATTTTGCCCAGGTTGAATAGGTCCTTGGGGATTGACTGGGGGTAGATTATCCATAATGAGACCGTTGTATTTAATGTTTATTTGTTTATCTAAACAATAAAACGGGTACCTGGCAGCGTCTAATGAGATCCGTCGTTGTACTCCCGATAATTAAATAACGAATGCGGCTATGTCCATAGGCCCCCATAACTAACAGATCAATACCTTGGGATTCTACATAATCGCTCAGGGTATTTTCGGCAAGGCCGTGGAGGATTTTGCAAACGGGAGTCAGCCTGCCTTTTTCCAAAACAGCAGTTGCTTCTTCTAGGTGTTGACAAGCAACGTCTCCGCTGTGCCCTTCATCTACGGTTACAACGTGGATTTCTATATCTTTAAATACTTCGAGACGAACGAGAAATTGCAGGGCTTTTTGACAGCTGTTTCCCCCGTCATAGGCTAGGACAAGACGGCGGATTTCTTTGAAAGTCCGGGGGGTTACGAGGCAGGGGCTTTTGCTGGCTCGTACCACACGTTCCATAGTGGCACCTAGGTGTTCGGTTGCATAGTCTGCATTTTCTCCTCGTTTCCCGAGGATGATGAGTGTTGGCGGGCTTGTTTGTTTTTCAAAATCTGCTAAATGATCGACTAAGAGGCCTGTTGTATGGTGAAAGTGCAGTTGCTTGGCTAGCCCTTCTCCTTTAAAATAAAGCTGGGTACTCTCTTCGAGGATAGACGCTTTTTGGGACTCCATCTGTTGGAGCTGAGAAAGCACGCCTTGGTAAGGTTCTATGCCAATAGCGCCCCCAAGGTCCGTGACGATGGAGAGCTCAAATTGACGTAAGTCTGATACGTAGATTGCCTCGACTTCAGCATTCAGTCGTTTTGCAAACCAGGCCGTATATTGGCAAGCTGCTTCGGAGTACGCAGAACCATCCGTGCATACGAGTAATGTTGTTCTCATGGGGCAGGTAATGTTGGATGAAGGGGGTTTGGCTATTATTATCTAAAAATTGCGGTTTTAGCAATAGCACACTAAATAACCGTTCCATCCGGGATAACACCATCTTTGGTGACAATTAATATCCCATCGCGGACGTAAACATCGCCTGATTCAAAGTGGTCGGGTTTTCCAGCGGGGGAGAGCCTTACATTATCACCTATCCGTGCATTTTTGTCGATGATAGCATTTACAATATGGCAATTACGCCCAATGCCTAAGTGAGGAAATTGAGGGTCATGCGGTTCTATAAAATCTTCTAGGGTGTTGAAATGGTCCGCACCCATCATGACTACATTTTCCAGGTAACTCGCTTCACCAATAAATGAGCGAATACCTACCACACAGCGGCGTAGAGTAACACTAGAGAGGATGCAGCCATCAGCTATCACTGCACGCCTTGCATCACATGCATTGATTTTGGAGGCTGGCAAGTAGCGGGGCCGGGTGAAGATGGGGTGGTTATTGTCAAAAAAATTAAAAGAGGGGACAGGGTCCGTTAGCATCAAGTTTGCTTCAAAGAAGGAGCGTACGGTACCAATATCTTCCCAGTAGCCATCGAATAAATAGCTGACAAGGCGCGTTCGGCCAAGGAGCCCCGGGATGACTTCTTTACCAAAATCTGTGGCAGAGGTCATAAGGGCGTCACGAAGGATGTCTGCACGAAAAATATAGATCCCCATCGAGGCCAAGCAATGCTCGCCTGGGCCGATAGATTTTAGCGCTTTTTGATGTGTGGGGCTTATGACGAAGTTTTGGATTAAGGCCGGGTCTTTTGGTTTTTCTAAAAAGGCAGTAATTTGATAATCATCATTTACTTGCATAATGCCTAAGCTGCTGGCCAAAGCCTTGGGCACGGGGGTTGAGGCAACGGTTACTTCCGCCTCTGTAGCTAAGTGATGGGCTACAATTTCTTGTAAATCCATCCGGTAGAGTTGATCTCCGGAGAGAATGACAACTAGGTCTTCTTTGCTATCTTTGCGAAAGTGCCTTAGGTTTTGACGTACGGCATCAGCGGTGCCTTGGTACCAGTAGGCGCCATGCTCCCGTTGTTCAGCGGCTAACACTTCTACAAATCCTCCGCCAAAGGCGTCAAATTTGAAGGTTTCAAAAATGTGCCGATGGAGCGATGCCGTGTTAAACTGGGTTAAAATATAGATCTGGTTGTAGCCAGAGTTAATGCAGTTGCTAATAGGGATATCAATTAAACGAAACTGCCCTGCCAGTGGGACGGCGGGCTTGCAGCGTAGCTTGGTAAGCGGGTAAAGGCGCGTGCCCTGGCCGCCCCCCATAATAATACAGATAACTTGCTTGCGTTTTACATTCACGGGTAGACAAAAAGACTCTATAAAGAGACGTAGCGGGTTTCAGCGGATTTGCGAGGTTAAGTTCGTTGAATTAAACTTAAAAACTGAATTTCTTCGATTCCATAAAAATGCTTGAATTTGCATGAAAACAAATTATTGCCTGTTAAGGTACTGAAAGTTTTTCTCAATGAGTGTCTTCCTATATTATGAAAAAATCTAAATTAGTTATGTTCCTGTTAACGCTGCTTGCCGCACCCGTATTGGCTTTTGCGCAAGCAGAGGATGATTGTGAGACAAATGAGCAGGCGCTTCTGGATCATTGCCTGGAGCAGGATTTGCTGGATGCTCTACCCATTGGTTCTGAGCCGTATAACAGGGCCGTAGTGATCCTTGAGGAACGTAGGGCTGCTGCGGCAGCAAATCGTCTCACAGTTAATCTTTTGATAAGTCCTCCTGATACTTATTCCCCTGTATGGTATGGGTATGGTCAATTTGATTTGACTAACCAGCCGGTATTTTGGCCCTTTGGTGGTAGCTTGTAAGTTTTAGATGCGTCATAGGAAAAACGGCTTTCAAGTTTTTAATGCTTCTGCGATCTTAAAAGTTAAGTGAGCCGTTTTTTCATCGTTCTCGGCTTGATTAGCGGAAAAAGCCTCAGTACCTTCCTCTTATATGTGTGGTATCGTTGGTTATGTAGGCAAACACCCGGTTACGCGGGTATTGATTGAAGGGCTGCGGCGGCTGGAGTACCGTGGCTATGACTCCGCTGGGGTCACTGTTGTCAAAGATGGGCAGTTCCAAACTTTAAAAAGCACAGAGAGAGTCGAGGCCTTGGCTAAAGATGTCGCTAAGGCGAAATTACAGGGTACTTATGGGATAGCTCATACTCGTTGGGCCACGCACGGGGGGGTTACTCTAGCTAATGCGCATCCACATCATAGCTCCGATGGCCTTTTTTCCCTCGCCCATAACGGCGTGATTGAAAATTATTTGAAGATCAAAAAATTCCTTCTGGAAAAGGGTTATACCTTTCAGTCGGAGACGGATACAGAAGTCTTGGTCAATTTAATTGCGTATCACTATCAAAAACAGCCGGTTGCAGCCGATAAAAACCGCTTTTTGGAAAGCGTTCGTCGTAGCCTGCGCCATGTAGAGGGTACTTATGGAATTGCTGTTATCTGCAAAGAGCACCTAGGGGAAATTGTAGCGGCCCGCCGGGGTTCTCCATTAATTTTAGGAGTAGGGGATGGGGAGCATATTATTGCAAGCGATGTCGCGGCTATTGCTCTTCATACTCAAAGCGTTGTTTATTTAAATGATGAAGAAATTGTCCATGTAACGGATAAAGATTTCTCGCTATCAACCATAGACGAAGATGATATTGAGGCCGTCATTCATACGGTTGATTGGTCTATCGAAGAAGCTGAGCTGGGGGCTTTTAAGCACTACATGGAGAAAGAAATTTTCGACCAGCCCGTAGCGCTCGAAAATGCTATGCGCGGCCGTTTTTCAGATGATGGGAGTACTTCAAAATTCGGCGGTTTAAATTTAAGCCCGCAGGAGCTCCGTCAGGTAGACCGTATTTTATTTTGCGCCTGCGGGACGGCCTGGCATGCTTGTCTTGTGGCCGAATATTTGATCGAGCGTTATGCCCGCATCCCGGTTGAGGTTGAGTATGCATCGGAGTTTCGTTATCGCAATGCACCGCTGGATAAAAACACCCTGGTCTTTATTTTAAGCCAATCAGGGGAGACGATTGATACCCTCGGGGCCCTGCGCGAGGCGAAACGTAAAGGGCACAAAACACTCGCCATTGTCAATGTCGTTGGCTCCACCATTGCGCGGGAGGCTGATGGAGGCATTTATCAACATGCCGGCCCAGAGATTGGGGTTGCTTCCACTAAAGCCTTTACCTCCCAAGTCATGGTAGCCGCTATGATGGCACTGCACTTAGGGCGTATTCGAGATATGAGCTATAGCGAAGGCCAAGCCTTTGTAGAGGCTTTGAAGCAGGTTCCAGCTCAAGTTCAATCGATCTTGGATCAATCAGAAGCGATTAAGGCGATTGCTTTAAAATATGTTGATGCAGAGGATTTCCTTTTCTTGGGGCGTCAAAATCTTTTCCCCATTGCACTTGAAGGGGCCTTAAAATTGAAAGAAGTCTCCTATATTCATGCAGAGGGGTACCCTGCTGCTGAGATGAAGCATGGCCCTATTGCCCTTATTTCCCCAGAGTGCCCAAGCGTCTTTCTTGTGGCGCAGGAAGATACTTACCAAAAGACTATTTCGAATATTCAGGAAGTCAAAGCCCGCAAGGGCCGGGTGATTGCTATTGCCCACGAAGGGGGAGATTTTCCTAAAGATTTAGTGGACGATCTTATATTGATTCCTGAATGTCATCCCGCCGTTCAGCCTATTTTGGCAACCATCCCGGTACAGCTCATGGCCTATGCTATCGCAGCAGCCCGTGGGTGCGATGTGGATAAACCGCGTAATCTGGCTAAATCCGTAACGGTTGAATAAGGCAAGTTATTTGAATGGTTTGCTTGTGGGAGAGAGGAGTGCTTCGAGATTGCTAAAGCAGTCCAGGCCCTCCATGCTCTCATTTATACAGCCTTGTTGTATTTCCCCTGTACCTTATGGGATTCTCTAAAAAGCCCCCCCATTCCCTTGGCTCAAGGCCTGCTTTGGCAGGGCGCAATGCGCCGCAGCTGGGGCATGCCCCTGTGCACGCTTTTGAAGGGGTAAATGTGCCTAAAGTTCAGCCAGACTTAGATGCCAATAAAGGGCATGATACATCGGCTATGAGCCTTTATTTAAATGATATTGGCCGTTATAGCTTAATTACAGTTGAAGAAGAAGTTACTCTGGCCGCCCGTATTAAATTGGGGGATGAAGCCGCCCGGGAGAAGATGATCCGCTCCAATCTACGCCTTGTCGTGCGGATTGCGCAGGATTACGCTAATTTTGGGCTTCCGATTTTAGATTTAATTGCAGAAGGCAATTTGGGGTTAATGAAAGCCGTCGAGCGGTTTGATCCTACAAAAGGGGGGAAGCTTAGCACTTATGCCGCTTGGTGGATAAAGCAGCACATGAAGCGCGCCCTATCGACGCAGATCAAAACCATTCGCTTGCCTATTCATTTAGTGGAGCGTTTGGCGAAAATTCGAAAAACAGCCGCTTTGCTCGAGCAAGCCTTCGAGCGAGAGCCAACAGATGAAGAAATCGGGGTGGAGCTTGGCCTCCCGGCTCATAAAGTAACGCATTTAAAAACAATGGCGCATAACCCAGCCTCGTTAGAGGCCCCTGTTATGGCCGGTATGGAGGATCCGTTGGGGGCCATCGTTGCAGATGAAGCCGCTACAACGCCCGCTCAAGATTTTTCATCCAAGAGTACGGCTGCAGATTTACTCGGTTTGTTGGATAAATTAACGACTCGCCAGGCCCAAGTCATCCGTATGCGTTTTGGTTTTGGGCAAGAAAAGGGCATGACGCTTGAAGAAATTGGCAATATCTTGGGCATTACACGCGAGCGCGTTCGTCAATTACAGGACGAAGCCTTGGAGAAGTTGCGGGTTCAATTTGTTGCCGGAGAAGGGTCTCGTACCCGTGCAGAAGCCCATGCCTTCCGGAAAGAAAGTTTTCAGCTAGAGGCGCTTCAAGCTTTTATGCAGGAACGCTCAAAGAGTTGATGCAGGCCTATTGCTAGATGTTTTGCAGTGCGCGTCTTTTGAAGAAAAGATAGCCCGCAAAGGCGATATCTAGGCAATCATAAGTCATAGCTGATAAGAAGCCTCGTCCTTGGTATTTAATAAGCCCCGGTAGCGTTTGGAAGAGGCAGCGGCCAATTGCAATTTTAAACACCATCCAGGGGCGCATCGTGGGCCATTCATCCGGGTGTTTGCTCATGTAAATTAGGGCAGATTTGCGCTGGCGGGTAAATTTTTTCCAAGCCCCAATAGTCCGCCAGGGGTGGCATACAGACGCCTCTTTGAGAAACAAGGTGGTTTTTTTAGCCGCCTTTAGGCGTTTAGCAAAATCCATATCTTCGTAGGCCGCATAAGGGAAGGCTTCATCAAAGCCGCCAAGCTCATTAAAGCATGCTTTCTTAACTCCTACATTGCAGGACCAAAACACCCCTCCTGTTGTATTGAGTGGGGCTTCTTCGGCTAAACTGCGCTTAGGGCGATCGCTCTCAATAGCACCTTCGAAGACTTCAATGTTCGGATATCTTTCAATCGCTTGCTTATAAGTTACTAAACAGTGAGGGGAGGGGATGCAGTCATCATCTATAAAAATTAACCATTCCCCTTGGGCGGCTTTGGCCCCATTATTGCGATTGGCTGCGGGTCCCTTGCCGGGGCCTGGGATAACTTTTACCCAGGGCATT
>JANYEO010000169.1 GCA_025363025.1 Opitutia bacterium | reverse complement strand
GCTTGCAGAAGGATCATATGGATAATTTGTTTATGGGAGACGCCAATGGCCTTTAGCGTCGCAAATTGCCTGAGGTTTTCTAGGGTAAACAGGTAGAATGTTTGTCCGGTAACGACCATTCCTACTAAAACCGCGATAGAGATTGTCAGGCCAAAGTTAATAAGAATGCCCGTGTGCTTGAGGTAGTAAGTAATGGTTTTTTTTGCAAACTCGGGGGCAGAGAAAGCGGCCAGCCCTGTATTTTTTGTAATAGCTTGGCAGACGGCTTTTAATTCTAGGCCGGGCTTTGGTTCTGCCAGGATAAAGGAGAGCTTTCGTCGTTGCTGTCCTGTAAATTGAACCGCATCCGTATATTTTGAGTAGACGATAGGGATGGTCTGAAAGGGGGGCTCTGTATCGCAAATACCTGCTAAAACAGCACGGTGGTCGTTAAGCTCAAAGACTTTGCCTAGCTCAAAGGGTTGCCCGGGGAAAAAGAAGTCATACCCTGCTTTATCAAGGATAATGGCACTGGGCTGGTTGAGGTTATCAATCGTGCCTTTAAGCATTTTTTGAGGAGCCCCAACTAAGGAGTCATCATCTAATCCCAAAACCATGCAGGATCTAAAAATACCACTTGGCGCCTTCATGACGGCCATTGTTTTAAAAAAGGGCACCGCCCACGCTACCCCCGGTACACTACGCACACGGTATACATCCGTATCAGAAAGAGGCCATATTTCGTCAACATACTGTGTGTTGGGGTCCGCAACCCAGATACTGGCATCGTGCACTTCATGGATTTGGCTGGAGGTACGATGCATAATGCTAGCAAACACACATACTTGCTGCGTTATGAGAAAAGCCGAAAAAGTAATAGTGAAAACAAGCCCCAGGAATTTTGCGCGGTCCGCAAAGAGCATGATGAGTGCAATTTTAATCATAATGGAGCGACCTTTGAAAAGCACCTGCTTTTAAGCCCTTACGTTGTTGTTGTTCCTCGAGTGCAAAGCACACTCGGTCACGCCGCCTAGTAATCATCTTAAAATAAGGCACTTTTGCTGCAGGCCGCTGGAGTTGTAAGTTACGCTTGTGATTATTATTTGAGTCATTTTGTGGGTGCATTTGATGGCAATTAGGTTGCAGTATTTATATCAAAACAGCGTGGGTACGGCCTCATCGCGGAGGTCTGTCACATTCCAGCCGCCCCCTAGGGCTTTGATAAGTTGTACACTTGCTAGGAAGCGTAAGGCTAAAACATCCAGCGTGCTGATATCAGTTATAATGGCCGTGCGTTCAGAGTCGATGACCTGCAAGTAATTGACCAGCCCTCTACTATAGAGCATTTGTGATAGTTTAGCGGAGGTTTGTGCCGCACCTACGGCTTTTTTTAGGGCCTGTATGGTTTCTTTATAATAATACACATCTTTTAAAGCATTTTCCACGTCGGTGAAGGCTTGGATGACGGTTGCTTGATAGTTCGCTTGTGCGCCGTGATAGGCAGCCTCAGCACTTTTCATGTTGGCCCATAGGCGGCCTCCTTGGAAAAGGGGGAGGGTCACGGTTGGCCCGTAGGACCATAAGTTGCTGGATGGGGAAAAGAGCGTATGCGTACTTCCACTGGCATATCCATATTGGCCTGTGAGGCTGATATTTGGGAATAAGTTTGCATAGGCAACCCCGATTTGGGCTGATGCCGCTTGTAGGGCACGTTCTGCACTGGCAACATCAGGCCTGCGCTCGAGGAGGGTAGAGGGGAGGCCGGCCGGTATTTCAATCGGGCGGGCTATGATAGGGGCCTCCTCGACGTTAAAGGTGCTCGCTGTTTCTCCGCATAGTAGGGCAAGGGTATTTTGAGCTGCAAAGCGTTGGCGTCTTTTTTCAGTCAAGCTGGCTGTCGTAGATTGAAGGATTGTTTCTGCCTGGGCCTCGGCCAAGGAGTCATTTAATCCTGCCTTTTTTTGTGTTTGTACAAGCGTTAAATTCTTCGCGAGTATTTCAACTGCTTTTTCGAGCAACTTACTCTCTGCATCGGCAATACGGAGGAGGAAGTATTGGCTGGCCACCTGTGCCTGAAGGGTCAGTAAGGCATTTTGATAAGCCGCTAAATTACTATCTAAATTGGCCTCAGCACTTTCTAGTCCGCGCCTAATTTGCCCCCATAAGTCTACTTCATAGGTTAAACCTACAGTAGGGGCATGCAGGTTCCCTGTAATACTAGGGAGGGCCCTGGATCCAGGTTGATTGGCGGATGTCTTAAAGTGGGTGTATTGGTACTGCGCATTCACCCCCGGCAACAATGCCCCTTGGGCAGACCATACGCTAGCCCGTGCGGCGTCTACTTGGGCTACGACAATCTTTAGGGTGGGGTTTGCTTCAGTTGCCTTTTCTTCTAATGTACACAAGACGGGGTCTTGGAAAATTTTCCACCAGGGCCCTTTGGGTAAATCATCTTTGGGCTCCGGTGTTTTCCAATTCCAAGCTAGGGGTATCGGGCTTTCAGGCTTTTTATAATCAGGCCCCACCATGCAGCCCCCACAGTAGAGTAAGGCTGCCGCAATGGCTAAATAGCTAAATAACAGGGAGGGGCAACCCATAGGTAGCCCCTATATATGCCAGATCTATGTCTTTAAGTCAAAAGTCAATCTTCTTGCAAACCCCACTTTATACATTTTCTTTCACCCACGTTTCATGTACTTCGCTAATGATGGCGTCATACGTGGCTCCTGTGGCTACGTTAATAGGGGCCTGCGTATATTTCCCCATTCCTTGGAGGAGAGGCCAACGTGTATCATAACTACGGGGTGTTGCTAAATCCAGTTCTACGGTCTTATTCCTATTCACTTTTAAATAAGCCTGCAGTCCCTTTATGGTACGCTCGGAAGCAGGGGTTACATCTGAGTACGGAGCATGTTTCGCAAAAGTCCCAAGCAAAAGTCCGGGTATGTCCCTCGTTGATCGGTCATTGCTAGCCTGCACATCGATTTTAGCCCGCATGTAAGCTAGGGAGAAGAGGCGGTACGCTTTCTGTGTTTGCCCTTCTTCTTTAAAATAAAGTGCCAGTTGTACCAAGGCCGGTGGGTTATAATTTCCTAGGGCCTTTTCCATCCGTTCAGCCATTTCATCTGCCTTGTCAATGGAGTCTCCTTGAAGGGTATCTATTGCCTGGTTGCTAGTTCTCACGTCA
>JANYEO010000135.1 GCA_025363025.1 Opitutia bacterium | reverse complement strand
GTTTGGTAAATAGAGAGATACAAACCCTCAGACGCTTTGAAAATATGAATACCGATGTATCTTATCGCGGCGCGGATCTTAAGTATCACGCTGGCACCCTGTTCCGCACTAGGCAATCTTCCATTACAAAGACTGCTGGTTTCACTTTTCGTCACACCAAATCGTTGTTTGACACTTTCATGCAACAGCTTCAAATGGATCAACCCCTAGCAATTACTTATTCCCCTCAAATTCATGCAGATTTAAACCAAACCCTGACCCGCCACCGTCGGGATCTTACTCAACATTTCCAGAACGGTTCGTCCTCTTACAAAGACGCCGCCGGTCGCGAGAAACGTTTTATTCAAGCTGCCCTACCCCTACTTGCGACGGTTATGTCCGCCGCCAAACTGATGGCGCCCGCTGTATGCACGTCGGTTATGCACTATGCAACTGAGGCCATTGCACAGAAAGGCATTGCAAAAGCTGCCACGGAAATGTCATCCAAACGTTCGAACGTCGTGCAAGCTCCAGCGTTCGTTTCTCCCCCTTTAACTTCAGCCGAACAAGAACAAATGAACTTTCATGAATTCCCCTTTAATAGCACTGTGTATGCTTACAAAAATAGATTCAACTTATACGCCGACGATGCCAACTTGCTCAAATTTTCTGACCTTGCCGCCTACACTCGCCTCGAGGCTGCGTACTTGGACAACCAACGTGCCCTGTTGGTCGTCCGCACTCAACAGTTCATGTCTGACATACAGGCAATTCAACGTGGCATTGTACCCGTCTCCTTGTTCCCCGTTTCCGACCTCACCAGCATGATCAGTCAAATCGACCAACGTATTGCTGAGCATAACATGCCCCTTCAGCACTTGGCAAAGGTCACCAGTCCTTTTCAATTTTACGAATTTTTGACACCCCTACTCATTTTGGATGCGGTAAACTTTCGCTTCCTTCTCCTCGTCCTGCTGCCCCTAACTCCGACCGGCCCACCTCTAACCTTGTTTTCAATAGCTACAATCCCGTTCGTCTCCCGAGAGAATGTCACTTTAGAGCTTGACCTTTCTCACGAGTTCTACATTTCGGATTTGACCGGGAGCTCACATGTTCTTTTGTCACGACAGGACCATGACAGCTGCCGTTTCCTATCTCACGTGGCCATTTGCCAGGCAGCCCGTCCAATTGTAACTGCCCGTAATGCGTGTTACAACGCAATACATTTTTCCGGCAGCGACCCCAAAAACATTTTTGCTTCTTGCCAATTCAAGAAAGCCGCAACGGATTTGCCAAGGTTCCTGTTCATTGCCGCAAATACGTACGCTTACTACTTGCCGTCCCCTTCCACTTTAATCATCAGCTGTCCGGGCAAGAATTCTCCCCCCTCGATCCAGCCCCTCCCGCGGGCGGGTACCTTTTCCTTCGCTTCCAGGTGTAGGGCCAGCGTGAACGATTTCGACTTCCCGGACACGTCCGTGGAAGAACTGGTCTCCAACGTGACCAACGCCCCCAGCCTCTACTCCTTCCTGGACATCGCCGGCGCCAGTCACCTGCTAACCCCCTCTTTAGGGGCATCTCAACTCTTGCAGGCTGCCACGGACAACAACCACAGCGAGCCCCTCACGGCCCTTACGGCCCGTGCAAAGATCTTCGAGGCTTTCCGCGAGATCCACTTCTTGGGCGCGGAGAACCTCACCTCGAAGGAGTTCTTCAAGCAGTTTTGGTATTATCTAAGCGGCATTTTGGTCTTCTTGACTTGCCAGCTGCTTCTCTGCCTCGGACAAATCATCTTCCGAAAATGTCCGGAACGGCGTGCCATCCCGGCACCCAACCTCCCATCCATTAGGTTCCCGGGCGCGAAACCTCGCACCGTCCACATCTCTGCCAGCAGTGCAGCAGATTGGGGACGTTACAGAGACATTCTGACCGCGGATGGCCTTCAGCTCCCCGATCAAATGCAGCCACGTTCCCGCCAGAATGTTGCACGTTTTGGGTCTCTTTCCCCCTCAACTGAATTCACTTTCAGCTCCGCCGCCATGACGGCTCATGCCCGTGAAATAGAACAGTTCGACCGCTCCCAACGGTACACTGGCCTTGGCAACGCCCCTGTCGGCCCCGCCGCCGCTGCCGCCGCCGCCTCCGCCCTGGCGAGTTCTGCACCTGACGCAGCGCCACCCTCTGGTTACTAGGGCTACTGCGTCAACACCTCCTCCCGATTGACCTTCGACACTATTTCTCCTACTCTTCTTTCTGATTCTTTTTCCCACTTCTCCTTTTGCACTTTCGGTGCTGGACAAACTCTCCTATATAAACGCCGCCCTGCGTGCACATTGCTACCAGTCCTGCTCTGCAGGCCCTCCCGGTACCCAGTCCTTCCCGACATGGCCGACCCCCCTGTGGCGGCCTCTCCACCCGTCGTGGACGACGAACAGCTGAAAGAGATCCACGGTAACAGATGCCCGTTGTCCCGGTCGTCTCCCTCCCATCTTTGCCTGCTCGACACCTATCTCTTCCTACTCCCCTAATACTTCTCCTCCTTCTCTTACCCTTTGCCCTCTGCAACTGCTTCTGTTTTAGAAATTAGACGGGAACAGGACATCACCGCGGCCCTGGCAC
>JANYEO010000115.1 GCA_025363025.1 Opitutia bacterium | reverse complement strand
CTCTACCTTAGCTTTGGGCGTAATATAAGGGTTGGCCGGGTAAAGGTTATAAAAAGCAAGCTTCGACCCCAGCTCCCCTGTTAAAGGATCTAGCGGACGAATAGACTCTATCTCATCCCCAAACAAAGTAACCCGCAAAGCCGTCTCTTGGTAAGCAGGGAAAATATCCACCACCTCCCCCCTTACACGGAACTTCGACCGCGTAAAGCTGATGTCATTACGCTCATAAAGATTCTCCACGAGTTGCTCTAAAAGGGCACTGCGCGAACACACAGCCCCAACCTTAAGCGGGATCATCATCGCTTTAAAATCCTCCGGAGAGCCCAAACCATAAATACACGACACACTGGCCACGACAATAACATCCGGCCTACTCACCAATGCGCTGGTGGCAGACATCCGCAAACGGTCTATCTCTTCGTTAATAGAAGAATCTTTCTCAATATATGTATCCGTCTGCGGCAAATAAGCCTCTGGCTGGTAATAATCGTAATAGCTTACAAAATACTCCACCGCATTTTCTGGGAAAAAACGCTTAAACTCCCCATAAAGTTGCGCCGCCAAAGTCTTATTATGGGAAAGTATAAGTGCCGGCCGCTGAAGCCGCGCTATCATATTCGCCATGGTAAACGTCTTGCCGGAGCCCGTTACCCCGAGGAGCGATTGATAACGATTTCCCTCTATAACTGAAGCCGTCAACGCCTCAATAGCCGCAGGTTGGTCCCCCGCAGGGGAATAATCGGAATGGAGCTTAAATAAAGGCGGATTCATACAAAAAGACAGCGTAGCGTGAGGCAAAAAACAAAATTTGCGTACCCGTTATAAATACGTCATTTCACTACCATTCAGCTACACTTTTTTACTATGCACAAACACTATCTACTAGGCCTCAATTGCAAAGGCTTATCTTTAATTTGCTTTTGCGCCCTATCGATAATGGTAGCAAGCGTTCACTCAAAGCTCACCTCTATTGAGCACATTTAACACAACATAGCTCGCATCCATGAAGCCCTTGAATATTTTAATCGGCCTCACCGGCAGCATTGCCGCTTACAAAATACCCGAAGTCATCCGAGCCTGGCGGGCCACTGGCACATCCGTAAGAGTTGTCTTAACTCATTCTGCCGAACAATTTGTAACACCGCTATGCCTAGAAGTATTAAGTGAAGCCCCCGTCTACCGCAGCCAAGATCATTTAGACGCAGCCTCTAAAATGACGCACATAGAGCTTGCTCGCTGGGCAGACCTCCTCCTCATAGCACCCGCCAGTGCCAACTTTATAGCCAAACTAGCCCACGGCCTGTGCGACGATTTACTCAGCACCTTGTGCCTTGCAAGCCAAGCACCTTTATGGATCGCCCCAGCCATGAACCGCATCATGTGGGAGGCAGCCCCTACTCAGGCCAATGTAGCCCTTCTAAAAACCCGGGGCGCCCACTTCTTAGGCCCTAATGCAGGTGAACAAGCCTGTGGAGACGTTGGAGAAGGCCGCATGGTAGAAGCCGCAGAGATGATAGCAGCTATCACCCCTCACACACTCAACCGCGATTGGGTAGGTAAAAAAGTCGTTATTACCGGTGGCCCCACTCGCGAAGCTATAGACCCTGTCCGCTATATTTCGAACCACAGCACCGGCCACATGGCCTATGCCCTCGCCCACGCTGCAGCCTTGCGCGGGGCAACCGTCACCTTCATTACAGGGCCAACCCATTTACCCGTCCCCACAGGAGTCACCGCTATTCGCGTAAGTACAGCTGCAGAAATGTTAACCGCTGCCCTCACCCACTCTATAGGGGTAGACCTGTTTATTGGAGCAGCCGCCGTCTCCGATTACACACCGGAAAATTATACCACTGAAAAAATCAAAAAAACGGGCCCTCATTTTCAACTCAATCTAAAAACTAACCCCGATATTATTGCAACTATCGCTAAGCACCCTAATCGCCCCCGCTACGTAATAGGCTTCGCAGCAGAAACAGAGCATTTAGAACGCTACGCAGAGCAGAAGCTAGCAACCAAAGGCCTCGATGCCATTATAGCAAACCAAGTGGGCACAGATATTGGGTTTGGAAATGTCCTGCATGAAGCAATCTTTATAAGCCGCAATCAGCCGCCTATTCACTTTCCTAAAACCTCCAAAGCCCTCTTAGCAGACGCTATTTTAAAGGCTATCGAGGCTTCAATAATAGGAGCTTAACTCAATACAGCAAGAAACACATCACCCACTTAAAACCAATAAATTATTGATAGCGAACCACATACATAATGAAGCTCCCCGCCGCAAGCAGCGGGGAATAAATCCCGAATGTGATTTAAAAAACTAAATCAAAACCTAACATAAATAAAGAAATAGACTGGGTCATCATTCAATGAGAAAAGATGAAGTTACCGCAAAACCATTGCAAAATAGCAAAATCTATACACACTGAATTCAATCTTCCCTGTTCTTTACCGGCCTTCTGATTTATTAAAACCCGGAAACAACTCCAATATTCCCCTAGATCTTTTTAATGGAGAAAACGACGATAACGAAGAAATAGAGGAATAAAATATGACACTGTTAACAAAGTGTTTAACGGCTCAAGGCGATTACTTTGTTAACAATGCCATAAAACTCAATTCTTCACTCAACAGAGCTTAAAAGGCAGCAATCATTTTAGCTTTTAGCCCTGTTTGCCGAGCCGTACTTTCTGCATTTGCAACTGCCATAGCATAGGCGGCAGGGTCTCCAACGAGGAAGACTTTTTTGCGTCCACGCGTAATAGCTGTATAAAGCAAATTGCGCTGTAGCATAATAAATTGCTGTTTTAATATAGGCAAAATAACAACGGCAAACTCACTACCCTGAGATTTATGAACGCTTATGGTATAAGCTAATTGCAAATCCGTTGCATCTGTACGGTCAAACTCAACCATCAGTCCATCAAAATCAACTGCGATCAGCCCCGACTCCCCATTATAATCCACAATACGGCCCATATCCCCATTAAAAATACCTAAGTCATAATTATTCCGTGTCTGGATAACTTTATCCCCCACGCGAAAGACTTGACCAGCGGAGTGAAAGCTATGGGAAGACTGCTTAAGGGCTTCCTGCAGGGTTTTATTTAAAGCAAGCGTCCCTACAGTACCCCTGTGCAGAGGCGCCAATACTTGCACATCTCGGCCTAGCTCCGGCCCATACCACTCAGGCAAATGCGTTGTAGCGAGGGAACGGATCAAGTCCAAACAATGCTCCGGCTCCGGTGAACGTAGAAAGTGGAAATCTTCTTCCGGGCGCACACGATCAACCGTAGTAGCCGGGATAGGGCATTGTTTCTCCCCTTGTAAAATGGAGTGGGCCACCGTCACAATACTACTGCGGCTTCCTTGGCGAAAAACATGCTGCAATCGCGTAACCGGTATTAGCCCACACTCTATCCAATCCTTTAGCACATTACCAGACCCTACAGAAGGCAACTGGTGCACATCCCCCACAAATAAACAATGGCAACCATCAGGCAATGCACGCAAGAGGGAGGCCGCCAGGCGGCTATCCAGCATACTCGTTTCATCTACAATTAAATAATCAGCCCGAATTGGGTTTTTCTCATCATGGCTAAATCGGCCCAAATTAACGTCAAATTTCAATAAACGGTGGAGCGTTTGCGCAAAAGCCCCCGTCGTCTCTGCCATACGCTGAGCCGCTCTACCCGTGGGAGAAGCCAAAATAATATTAACCGATTTTGCCCGGAGCACCTCAACGAGAGATTTCAGCAGCGTTGTTTTACCCGTGCCCGGCCCTCCTGTTACAATGCTAACTTTAGAGGTTAACGCCGTTTTCAGCGCTTCCGACTGTTCAGGCGCATACGTAATGCTAGCCCGAGTAGCCGCCCACTCCAACGCTTTATCAACTAAAATAGAAGGCAAGGACGACGGCGCTTTTGATAAACGAGCCAAACAACTCGCAATAATAGATTCTGCCCTCTCCGGCAAAGGGCGTTGGAGAAATTCTCCGCCCTCAAGTGGCAATAAATCTTTTGCCTCAACCAAAGCCTTAAAACGGTCCCGAATAAGCTCTAGCGGCACTTCTAAAAGCTCCATCGCCCGGGCCTCAAGGAGGATAGTCCAAGCCCCCGTATGGCCTTCGCTCTCAAGGTCTTCTAATGCAAATAAAATCCCCGCATCAATGCGTGGCGGGTGCTCGCTTGAGAACCCCACATTAAGGGCCATTTTATCCGCAGTCTTAAAGCCAATACCGGGGATCTCCCGAGCCACCCGGTAAGGCTCCGTCTCTAACATTTGACGGGCATTATCTCCATAGGCTTTCACAAGCTTCAAACACTGTGCATTCCCAATCCCATACGTCTGCAAAAAAGTCATCACTTCCCGCACACTCCGTTGGTCGTCCCAGGCTTTTTTAATGGCCCGGGCCCGCTGAGGCCCAATCCCCGGTATATCCCTCAACCGGCCAGACTCATCGCTAATAACGCGAAAAGTATCCACGCCAAAGGCATCTACAATCTTTTGTGCATACACCTTCCCCACCCCATGCACAAGTCCACTAGCCAAATATTTCCTAATTCCGTAAACGCTTGCCGGCAATTGCGCCGTAAACGACTGCACTTTAAATTGACGACCATACTGAGGGTGGTTTGTCCAATCGCCCTTCACCTCTAAAGTCTCCCCGCACTGCACCCCGGGCAATACGCCTGACAACGTAATAACCGCCTCGTCCGCATCTAATCGAAATTCCCCCACACAGTAATGATTATCCTCATTAAAAAATAAAACCCGCTCTAGGACCCCATTTAACGTCTCCCCCCCAGCAGGCATGCCCCCTGACGATAAGGGTACACTTTTCGACACCTGCGTTAAACTCATCAAAGAATCCATAAAACTAAAACACTGAACAAAAGATCATGCCTCGTAAAGCTTTCTCTCAGCAGAAACATAGAAATTAAATCGTAGCTCTTTTAATAAGCATACCCTTCTGTAAGCTATAGCTGTTTTTCTGCACTTAGGGACTTAGCCAATATGCGATTGAAACGCTGACACACCTGGGGCAACTGCACATTATCGGCCCGCACAATCTCATGTACAAGAGCCCATGCCGCATTAAATGAGAGGGACAACGCCAAAGGGCCGTCCGAAGTTTTAAAAACAAGGACACGGTCCGCAGCTACAGCCTTGGGCTGGTCAATCAATAACACCGCATCATAACAAGCCGCTTTGCCTTTAGTAAAAGCAACTTCTACCCCATCGGCACCTTCCGCAAGCTCATGAAAGGCTTTAGCTTTTATAACTCCTTTCTCCAATGCCTCCGTTAAAACAGAGACTAACTTTGCCCGCTGGATCTGCAAAACAGATCCATATTTTTCAATTAATGCATGAAAAGGCCATCCCTCTGCAGATTCCAACGTTAAGCACTGCCCCTGCTTCAACAAAGCCTTATAATGACCTAAGGCGCTAAGAGGGCCTAGCCCCATAGACCATAAGCATACTAGGGCTTCTTCTTCCTCAGGCTCACTACCAGCCACAAGCGTCACTTTCACCCCCCAGTGCTGCAACAAATTTGTAATTAAAAGAGCCGTAGGCGTCAGGCCCACTATTAATAAATTTAAATCGGGCGCAGTCCGCAGCATGCGCCTCTTTTTAGAAGCTACAGCAGTTGCTTTATCACTTAACACCGGCGGCATCCCTTTTTTAAGCCATACCCAGGCTTCATCATACTCATCCACATTAAAATATTTGCCCTTCCCACGGCTTCCTCGGGTAAAGGGTTGGTCGATAAGCGTCACCCATGTATCGCTTTTTTGCTCACAGATAATCGCTACCCGCTCAACCGCTTCACGGTTCTTAAAAGCAAAAAGCATATCATCCAGCGCCGCCTTCAACCCCCATCCCTTAAACCCTTGAATATCGAGCAAAATACGAATCTTCCCATAAACTTTAATACTGTTTTCGAGAATAGGCACCACTGCCGCATATTCTTCATGCGTCAAACGGCCTTTAATTTTTAAGCCAATCAAAGCACCTAAGCTTTCTGGGAGGACCTTTATCATATGAAAATTACCACTATAAAGTTTTTAGTTTTGAAGCCGTACAATACTTCACTTAATGTATGCATTTATGCCACACATTACCTTAGAGTGCAGTCAAAATATTTTAGAGCAAGACATTCGCTCATTGCTACTAGAAATCCATCTTTTTTTAGTCGATAAGCTTCCGACGCAGTTAGAAGCTTGCAGTAGTCGGGTGATACGCCATAGCGAATATACATTAGGCGATGGAAGCTCACATAATGCATTTGTACACATCAACATACGCATATTACCTGGCAGATCAGAGGCGCTCCTCATCGCAACTGCAAAAGCCATTTTAGAGAAAGCCACCCTCTTTTTTAATAATTCCTCAAACGCCCTCCAGCTAAAAATCAGCGTAGGGATAGAAAACGTGGCAAGTGTCTATGTAAAGTAAGTTATTTTAATCAAGAACTCAAAAAAGAGGCCTTCTCAGTACACCGCAGGGAATGGGCCTCAAATAGATTCCTTTTGTGATGATTTTGAGAAGAGGCGCACGTAGCGTACATTGCTTTTCGTTCCCATTAATACCCTAAACAAAACCGGGTGCAGAAGGCCTTTATTTTGAGAAACTTGTAGGACGGAGCGATCGAGTGTACTTAAAGCCCTCGAGGAGCAACAACCGCCAAAAAACACAAAAGAAAGGCCTTATCCGTACACCTCAGGGAATGGGTCTCAAATAGATTCCTTTTGCGATGATTTCTAATTATCCGCTGAAACCGGATTCAGAAGGCCTTTATTTTGAGGAACTTGCAGGACGGAGCGATCGAGTGTACTTTAGAACTCGAGGAGCAACAACCGCCCAAGAACTCTAAAGAGAGGCCTTATCCGTACACCTCAGGGAATGGGTCTCAAATAGATTCCTTTTGCGATGATTTTGAGAAGAGGCGCACGGAGCGTACGTTTAAGTACGTGAGTACGGTGATGCTCAAAAGCGCACAAAAGGAACCTATTTGAGACCCATTCCCTAGTAGCTTTCTTTAGTTAGGGCTACCTTCCCTCGGAAAACCCAGTAAATACACACCGTATAGGTTAACACCAGGGGAACCCCTATTGCAGCCATGAGGGCCATGATCCCCAAGGTCTTTGGGGTGGAGGCACTATTATAAATATCAAGCGTATTGGCAACGCCTGGGTAAGAAACCAACATTTTTGGGTACATCGTTGTCCCGAAGAGCAACATCAAAAGGGCTATGGCCAAACAAGAGGCAATAAAAGCACAGGCTTCTTTTTGCTTTTTCACCCAATAAGGCAAAGAAGCGACCACTAACACATCAAGGAGCATAATACCAATAATATGCGGGCGCGTCTCCATAGCATAAGCTACATGGGGTACAAGGACTACGGATAACACATTAAAAACAAGGTAGGTAAAGAGAAAAAAAACCATGCAGCGCCCCACCCATTTGCGGGCTTGAGCCTGAAGGGCCCCCTCTGTTTTTAAGACAATATAAATAGCCCCATGCATCATAAAAAGAGCCACTGTGGTCAAACCAACCCAAAGGGCATACGGAGACAGAAAATAGCAAAAATCCCCCGTATACTCAAAATCTTTATCAAGCGGTATGCCCCATACAATATTAGCCACAGCCACTCCAATCAAAAAGGCTGATAGCGTACTGCCTGCCGCAAAGCTTATATCCCAGAATTGCCGCCACCGGGGGCTTGGAGACTTACTCCGAAATTCAATCGCAACCGCTCGAAAAATAAGCGATACCAACAGCAGCATAAAAGGCATATAAAAAGCCGAAAAAGCCGTCGCATATACATGAGGAAACGCCCCAAACAAAGCCCCGCCTCCCGTTACAAGCCACACCTCATTCCCATCCCACACAGGCCCAATCGCATTAAGCATAAGGCGGCGGTCTGTATCTGTTTTGGTGAAGAGGTGCAAGGTGCCTACCCCCAAATCAAACCCATCCAAAACAACGTAGCCCGTAAATAAGATACCCACTAAAATAAACCACAGAGTATTGAGATCGTAAGTCATAACAGTAATAAATGATCAAAATGAATAACTCGCTACGCGCGGTGCCCACTCAGTTTTAAGTCTTTTCCTTCCTCAGCCTCTTCGGGCCCATGCTGGATTTTCTGATGTAGCAAATAAATAAAAACCGCAAAAAGCATCATATAAACTAGCGTAAAGAGGATAATAGAGGTCAATACCTGCTCCGCCTTCACGATACGAGAAAGCCCCTGAGATGTCCTCATAATGCCATAAACAATCCACGGCTGGCGCCCAAGCTCAGCCGTATACCAGCCTGCCTGGTTTGCAATTTGAGGGAAAGCCACAGATACCATTAAAAAACCCCAATAACGCCGCGTCCAAGGGTGAGACGGATCAAAAAGCTGCTTCCTAAACCATAACCATGCACCTACTAAACTAAGGAGTATCAACAACCCTGCCATCGCTAACATCAAATGGTAACATTGATAAACAGCGTTTACCTTTGGCCAATCTGTTTCAGGGAATTGATCAAGCCCCACAACCGGCGTGTCAATATCCCCATTCACGAGCAAACTCAGCATACCGGGAATCGCCAGTGAATAGGTCTTCTTCTCTTCAACATCTACCCAGCCCAATATTCCCAATGGGGCCCGCGCTTCTGTTTTAAATAAACCCTCCATCGCCGCTAACTTTGCCGGCTGATTTTTCGCTACCCCACACGCAGAGTCATCTCCGCTTAAGCCTTGGAAAAAAGTTACTAGGATCACCATCGGTAATGCTATTTTCATAGACGCTTTTGCAAAATCAAGGTGGCGCCCCTTCAGCAAATAATAAGCACTCACACTTAATACTAAACACCCCCCTGTAAGCCAAGCCGCCCAAACAACATGCGTTAAGCGATCCATCGAAGACGGGTTAAAGACTAATTCCCAAAAATCATCAATAACAGCGCGCGCCTGGCCAAAATCTCCCGGCTGTAGCACATACCCTGCCGGAACCGCTTCCCCTTTTAATTCAATATGATAACCTGCAGGCGTCTGCATCCAAGAGTTAGCAATCACAATCCAAACCGCGCTAAAGTGGGCCCCCAAGCAAACCATGATCGTAGCAAAAAAATGGACCCAGGCCGGCACTTTATCCCACCCAAAAAGGAGTATTGCCAAAAAGCCTGATTCAAGGAAAAAGGCAAAAACCCCCTCAGCCGCAAGCGCGCTTCCAAAAACATCCCCCACAAAGCGGGAATACGTAGCCCAATTCGTCCCAAATTCAAACTCCATGACAATGCCGGTTGCCACCCCAATAGCGAAGGTGAGCCCAAATACTTTTGTCCAAAAATGAGCCATTCGGTGGTACAAAGCATTCTTCGTCACCATATAAGTCCCCTCCATCAAAACTAACAACACCCCGAGTCCAATACTAAGTGGCGGGTAGAGGTAATGAAAAGAGATGGTTAACGCAAACTGGATACGGGCTAAAATTTCAACGTCCACTGGGATAAAAAGGGTAAAAGGGGCAAACTACGCATTTCTCTTTTAAAAGGATTTGCAGATAAGGGAAAGACCAAAGTATAAACTCTTTCACTATGCAGGATCTCCCCTCCCTCCTCAAACTGGCCGAAGCCGCAGCCCTCGAAGCTGGCAAAATTTTGGCCGAACGTCCCGATGGCTACGTCCATATTAATGCGCTAAGTGCTTCAGATATTAAGCTAGCTGCAGATGTCGCGTCGGAAACACTCATCCGGGCAAAGCTTGCCACAAAGGGCATTCCTATCGTGGGGGAAGAAGAAGGCGGGGACGTAGGCCTCATGCACGCATCTATCCCCTATTGGGTCATTGACCCCTTAGATGGCACTTACAACTACGCCCGCGGCCTCCCCTTTTGCTGTGTTAGCATCGGCCTTATGCAAGGGTTAGAGCCCCTTCTCGGGGTCATTTATGACTTTAATACCCAAACCCTCTACTCCGCCTTAGCCACCGGGCCTTTAATGCTAAATGGCAAGCCCCATACTCCTCGCTGGCTAAATGATCAATCCACCAGCCTCCTGCTTTCTTCTTTACGTTATGACGACGAAGCCGCAGGCATGGTGCCGACAGATTTTGAATCTCTCCATGGGGATTTTAAAAAAGTACGCTTTTTTGGCACTGCATCTCTCTCCTTAGCCTGGGTCGCCAGTGGCTATGCAGAAAGTTATATAGAACGCCGCGTCCACTTATGGGATATCGCTGCAGGCCTTTCCCTTCTAAAAGCAGCAGGGGGTCATTTTAAAATCAATTTAGGTTACAAAAAACCCTTTCAGCTAGACTGTTTTGCCGCCGCCAAGGCCGAATGGCTATAGTTTCGTTTCCCCTTCAGGCTCAGGGAAAGCTCCCTCAAACTTATAAGCCATTAGCTGGCTTACCAAACGAGACGGCACCTGGGCTATAATATAGGCCCCCTCTTCAGCCGCTACTTCTTTTAATACAGCCCCTACCTCGTGCAGACGATTTACCCATACGTAGTCCTGGAAGGGTATGCACAACGTCATCAAAGTACCTTCTTCTCGTAATAAAGCCTCCATCCCTTCCGCCAATGCCTGCACGCCTTCGCCCGTGCGCGTACTAATAAACCAGGCCGCAGGGAAGCGTTCTTTTAAAAACTCAATCCGCGCCCCATCATCCAGCAAATCAATTTTGTTAAAAACAATCAAGGTACGCTTTTCATCTGCTTTAAGCTCCTTTAAAACAGCCTGTGTCGTCTCATAATGGGCCTCTACCGAAGGGTTCGCCACATCCAATACATGCAATAAAAAACTCGCATGGAGGGATTCTTCTAGCGTCGCCTTAAAAGCCTCTACTAAACGGTGCGGCAAACGGCGGATAAAACCCACTGTATCCGTAACGAGCAACGTCTGGCCAGAGGGCAAAGCCATACGCCGTGTAGAAGGGTCCAGCGTTGCAAAGAGTTTATCCTCAGCTAATACTTGAGACTGCGTTAAAGCATTTAATAAAGAAGACTTCCCCGCATTCGTATACCCCACAATCGCAGCCGTTGGAATAGGGATCTTCAACCGTCGGCTCCGCTGAACAGCCCGGTGTTGGACCACTTCTTTG
>JANYEO010000094.1 GCA_025363025.1 Opitutia bacterium | reverse complement strand
AAAAAATGCCCTTGATCATATTCAACAAAAACTCAACAATCGCCCTCGGAAATCCCTCCAATATCAAACACCAACAGAAGTCTTCCTGAAGCTGACCACTTGTTCACCAAGTGCTGCACTTCACCCTTGAATGGGCCCGCTATCAAAGA
The DNA here is from genome assembly GCA_025363025.1 of Opitutia bacterium. Lineage (GTDB taxonomy): Bacteria > Verrucomicrobiota > Verrucomicrobiia > Opitutales > JANYEO01 > JANYEO01. The sequence continues at coordinate 2,268 of JANYEO010000094.1, read as the reverse complement.
GACGTTATTTTGTATGCAAAAAATTACAATCTGTATGGTATAATGGCAGCATGAAACTTTTTCTTACTATGCATCCACCTTAATGTTTAATCATTCAAAAATACTCACGTCCTACCGACGGCGCCGTTCCTTGGGTTGCGGCCCTGTCCGATTCCACTGCCAATGGGGTTAAGCAAATCTTACAAGATTAGAAGCCTTTTCTCCCGAGTGATGCCAGTTTCAGGTAAGTTATTTGTATTCTAGTTTTAGCCCTTGAGCCACAAAAGCGCCAAATAAAAAATCTTATGCAGGTCTTGCCTCCCGAGGTTGAGTTTTTAGCCCTTGAGTCCAAATTCAGCTGCGAAGATGAGTTGCCTTTTTATCTCTTTTGTCTGCAGTCTTATAGTCTACGTTTATGAATCTTGATCTTTCACTAGAAATTATTGGCCAACAGGTAAAGGCGGTCTCTATTCAAGGGGCGACGGCAAACTTGGTCACAGGAATAGCTTCCCTGTCAGAAGCCCAGGTGGGGGATTTAAGCTTTTTGGGCAATACAAAGTACCAATCATTAGTCCCAGCTTGCGAAGCTTCTGTCATTTTAGTGCCGTTAGATTACGAGGGCCTACCCCGGGCCAATCAAGCGTTCGTTCGGGTAAATAATCCGTCAGAAGCATTGGGTCTTATTTGTGAGGCTGTAGCAGAGCGTCTTTTCCCAAAACCCATTTCAGGTGTTCACCCTTCGGCCGTTATTCATGCCAGTGCCAAAATCGATAAAACGGCTATGATTGGCCCTTTATGTGTTATAGAAGAAGGGGCCGTGATAGAAGCAGGGGCTGTCTTAGTGGCGCATGTTTACGTGGGTCGTTTTGCTAAAATCGGTGAAGGTTGTCACCTTAGGCCTCACGTCAGTATTATGGAGTATTGTCAGCTGGGTAAGCATGTACAATTGCATAGTGGGGTCGTGATTGGGAGTGATGGCTTTGGTTATAGCACGGTTAAAGGGGTTCATCACAAAGAGGCTCAAGTTGGCATTGTAGTGGTAGAAGACGAGGTAGAGGTTGGCAGTAATACAACCATTGACCGCGCTCGCTTTGCCAAAACCCTCATCGGCCGTGGCACGAAGATTGATAATTTAGTCCAAATTGCCCATAATGTGCAGGTTGGCCCTCATTGTATTTTGGTTTCTCAATCAGGCATTGCAGGAAGCACCCAACTAGGCAGTCATGTGATATTGGGGGGGCAAGCAGGGCTTGCAGGGCATTTAACAATTGGCGATGGTTCTATGATTGGCGGGCAAGGCGGGGTTATTAATAGTCTTCCAGCAAAAAGCTATGTCCGCGGGACGCCTTGTATGCCCATTAACCAAGAAATGCGTTTGCATGTCCTTTATAAACGCTTGCCAGACTTAAATGCACGTGTCACTGAATTAGAAAAGCGTTTACCTGCTCAAAAAAACCCATGCGCGGACCTACAAGTTTAAAAATTTTCTCTGGTAATGCTCACTTAGTCCTGGCTCAGGAAATATGTGATAAAATGGGGGTGCCCTTAGGCGCGGCAGATGTGAAGAGCTTCCCCGATGGGGAGACCTTTGTTAAGATAGACGAAAATGTGCGCGGGGCAGATGTATTTGTTATCCAGTCTACGTGCCAGCCAGCAAATCAGCAGATCATGGAGCTCCTCATCATGATCGATGCCCTAAGGCGGGCTTCGGCGCAGCGGATAACGGCCGTCATCCCTTTTTATGGTTATGCCAGGCAGGACAGGAAAGATCAGCCACGCGTTCCTATCACCGCAAAGCTTGTAGCCAATTTGCTTGTTACGGCAGGGGTGGACCGGGTAATTACGCTGGACCTTCACGCACAGCAAATCCAAGGGTTTTTTGATATTCCGGTAGACCATCTTTATGCGTCTCCCATCTTTTTTGACTATTTAGAGCGTCTAAAATTGCGGACAGATTTAATTGTGATTTCCCCTGATATCGGGGGGATGAAAATGGCAGCGGCCTATGCGAATTTATTAGATGTGCCCCTAGGTTTTGTAGCAAAGCGGAGGATGAGTGATACTACGGTACAGGCCTCAAGCCTCGTGGGGGATGTAGCAGGCAAAGATGTGCTGATTGTGGATGATTTAACCGAAACCGCAGGTACCGTTATGGCGGCGGCTCGTTTAATTAGAGAGCATGGGGCACGTACTGTCAGGGCCGCCATTACCCATGGTATGCTCAATGAACTTGGGCGTAAACGTTTGGCCGAAGGTATTATTGATGAGCTTATTACCACAAACTCCACC
>JANYEO010000090.1 GCA_025363025.1 Opitutia bacterium | reverse complement strand
TGGTGTAGCCCTTTAACCGGGCCAAATTCATCAGCTCTGCCACGATGCCTTGGCCGATAACGGCAGCATCCCCATGGATGACGAGGGGGAGGACTTTTTTGGTGCTATTTTTGCCTTTTTCGTCCTGACGGGCCCGTACGGAGCCGCTGACGATAGCGTTAACGGCCTCTAAGTGGCTTGGGTTGTAGGCTAGGTGCAGGTCTACCTTTTTGCCTTTAACCGTTGTGTGCGTCTTGTGGTAGCCTAGGTGGTACTTTACGTCCCCATCGCCATAGGTATTATCGGGCAAATAGCCTTCAGTAAAATCGCGAAAGAGGTGGACGTGGGATTTGCCAATATAATTCGTCAGTACATTTAAGCGGCCGCGGTGGGCCATGCCAACGTAGATCTCTTCAATCCCCATTTCAGGGCCTTCTTGGGCGATTAGGTCTAGCGCTGCCATGAGGACTTCGCCGCCTTCGAGGGAAAAGCGCTTTTGCCCAACAAAACGGGTATGGAGGAAGCGTTCGAAAGCTTCACCCTGGGTAATTTTCTCCAGCATACGGCATTTTTGGGCCTTGGAGAAGGTGTACGGCTTGTCTGTCTCAATGGCATCTTCTAGCCATTGGCGTTTTACCGGGTCTTGAACGTGCAGGTATTCGTAGCCGATGTTACCGCAATAGGTTTTTTTAAGCGCCTCGATAAGGGCTTTTGCATCAAGGGTTTGCCCGCCACGATAGGTGGGGAAGTGGTAGCTGCCGGCCAACACCTCCGTGGTAAGGCCTAGTGTATCTTCTGATAAAAGGAGATTTGTCTGTGGGGCCGTACTGAGCGGGTCGAGGGTTGCTTGGGTATGCCCCATAGTTCGATAAGCCTGTAAGGCCTCTAACATGAGGAGCTCCGAACGGCTAAGTCCATTAGCGTTAGTCTTTGCCCCAGCATCGCCTCCTGCTGCTAGTTCAAAACCTTCGAAGAAGGCGCGCCATTCCGGCGTGAGCATTTCCGGGGCATTTAGCCACGTATTATAGTGTTGATCGATAAGATCAGCATTCCAGCGATTGGCCGCATTTAGGTTTTTCATCGACGCGTGATATATAAAGTTATCAAATTCGAATTAATGGAATTAACTACAGCATTCTCCTATTTCAAGCTTCAAGCGATTGCTGTATTCATATTTACCGTATATTTTGCTTAATTAAAAGCTTTCACCTTGTTTTTAAATGAAAAAACTGCGCATTGCCCCCTTTTCGCCTTTGGAGTCGTTTGTTCCCAACCCTTTTGATACGCTTTCAGACGAGGGCTTAAAAGTGGCTCCTCTTCCTCAAAAAGGGATTGATAAGCGCATAATCAAGCAGCCAAAGAAAGGCCGGCTCGATATTCGGCGGGAAAAAGCCGGGCGCGCCGGCAAAACGGTTACGACGATTTCCGGGGTAGAGGCTATCCCTGCCGCGGAATCTGAAGCGCTGCTAAAGCGCATGAAAAATGAATGCGGTGCCGGCGGCGCTCTAAAGCAAGGCCAATTTGTGATTCAAGGAGATCATAGAGATACCCTTGAAGCTTTTTTAAAAGCTGAAGGGTATCAGACTGTTCGCGCAGGAGGGTAAGGCCTGCACGCAAAAGGTCTTTTTTCTATTTCAATGCCGCTGCACATAGCCCTACGGGGTCTAATATGAGGGCGATGGAGCCATCCCCTAAAATAGCGCCCCCGGCAATGCCTGGACGGTTTTGTAGGAGGTTGCCTAAGTTTTTAATGACGACTTCTTGTTTAGAAACTAAGTCATCTGCCATCAGCCCATAGGTCTTCCCAAATACTTCGAGGATGACAACAATTCCCTCTGTTGGATCTTCGATTTTGGCGGGTATTTTAAAGTGCTTGTAGAGACGGATGAGCGGGATGGACTGCCCTCGCCAATGCAAGAGTTCTGCCTTGCCTTGCATCGTGGTAAATTGGTTGGCCGTGGGGCGTAGCGCAATTTTGACGGAATTCGTAGGCAATATAAAGCGGTCTTCCCCGACCCCAATGATGAGGCCATCGATAATGGCCATTGTTAGGGGGAGCTTGACTGTAAAGGTTGTCCCGTGGCCGAGTACTGTGGAGACTTCGACTGTTCCTCTCATTTGCTCAATATTGCGTTTAACAACGTCCATACCTACACCGCGGCCTGAAATATCTGTTATTTTTTCAGCAGTAGAAAGGCCTGGGGCAAAGATGAGGTTAACGATTTCTTGCTCCGTAAGTTTGTTATCTTCTGCAATAAGACCGTTTGAAATGGCTTTAGCTAATACTTTGCTACCGTTAATACCTTTACCGTCATCAGACATTTCGATGATGATGTTGCTGCCCATGTGGTAGGCTTTAAGTTCAATCCGCCCAACAGTCGGCTTGCTTGTTTTGGCGCGTTCTTCAGGGTTTTCAAGGCCATGATCAATCGCATTGCGGATCATATGGACGAGAGGGTCGCTAATTTGCTCAACTACATTGCGGTCGAGCTCCGTATCTTCTCCAAATATAAAAAGCTCTACTTCTTTGCCGGAGGTTTTGGCTAAATCGCGGACCATACGGCTTACTTTTTGGAAAGAAGGCTTTACGGGAACCATGCGTAGGGACATGGTTGTGTGCTGCAGGTCTTTGGAGATACGCGTTAGTTGGCCGAGGCTGCGGAGGAAGAGGCCTTGGCTTTGAGTTGCCCGTGCGGCTTCTTGCAGCTGGCTTTGTACAATGACAAGCTCCCCTACCATATCCATTAAGTTATCTAGCTTAACGGTGTTAACCCGGATGGTAGCTGTATCAGCTGCATTTGCCGCATGCTTTGCCGCATCTTTGGCGTCAAAAGGGGCCGCAGTTGTTTTAGCGGGTGGGGTGGGGGTGCTGGCCACTTTTTGTGGTGCGGATTTGCTATCTGTTTTTTCAGGGCTTTTTTGAGCTACGGGTTGTTTAAAAGACATTTCAACCGTTCCACTGGCGCCTTCAATAATTTCACCTAAGGCAATTTGTATAAAGCGACGTACTTGGGCTACGAGGTGGGAGACGGGGATTATTTCCGTTGGTAACTGCCCTTTTTGTAATGCCCCTGCTATTTGAGTAACAAAAGCCTTCATGGTATCTTGTACCTGCAAAATCAGGGTTATCATGCCAGAGCTTAGTACAAACTTGCCTTTACGCGCATGGTCCATGAGGGACTCTACTTCATGGGCTAATTTTTGAATGGGCAGTAGCCTTAGAAAACCGGAAACGCCTTTAATCGTATGGAAGGAGCGGAAGAGGCCGTTGAGTGTCTCTGCATCCGCTGGGTTTTTTTCTAATACAAGCAAATTGGCTTCAATCTGTTCTAAGTGATCATTGGCCTCGGTATGGAATTCCTCTAATAATTCGCGGTCTTGGTCTGGGTTAAGTTCAAGTAGTATGTCTAAGCCTTCTTCAACTTCTAGTACGGGCCCTGCTGCTTGGGTTGTGGCCTCTGCCATGTCGCTTTCGATAGCATATTCAAAGGGGGTACAAGCGCCTCCGGCTTGTATCGTTTCAATCATTTCCATTCCCCACGTAATAAAGGCTTGTATGTAATTTAAGCAGTTGGGGTCCATCCCTTCGCCGGAATCTAAGAGAGCGCTGAGTTTGCCTTCTAGCTCACGGCAAGCCTCAACCATGAAGGGCTCATTTTGAGTATAATCTATTAATTCTCCTAAGAGGGAATACAGCGGGACGAGTCCGTCTTGGGTATTGGGCTTCGCCAAGGCAAGCTCTGTAGCTATTTGGTTGAATCGGGCGTCACACGTACTAAGAGCATCAAGGGAAAGGGGCATTTTTGTAATATTTTGTTAATAGCCAGGGGGTTCACTATTTCACCATTTCAGTACATCGGCATATTTATAAGTGACCTAAGCTTTTATTTTGTTGCTAGCCGGGGTATTTTTTGGAATATTAATAATTAACCCTCAGGAAGCGGACGCTCGCTGAAAGTTTTCAATAATTTTCAGAGGAAAGTCCGGACACCATCGAGCACGGTTCCTTGTGAAAGCAAGGGCATGGGTGGCGAGAGTCACCTATGACGGCACAGTGCAACAGAGAATATACCGCCTTGGCTTCGGTCAGGGTAAGGGTGAAAAGGTGGGGTAAGAGCCCACCGCTGCCGAGGTAACTCAGGCAGGCAGGGTAAACCCAACCGGGTGCAAGACGAAATAGGGGGCTGGGTGGCTCATCCAATAGCTCCGGGTTCGTCGCACTCCCTCTAGGGGGAGACGGTTAACGCCGTAGATAAATGGGCGTCCTATACCCGCAAGGGTATTAGACAGAATCCGGCTTATAGCTTCCTGAGGGCCTTATAAAATGCATGCTTTTCAGCGCTTACTGAGACTGCTGCATAATGCATTTCTTTTGAGTTTTTGGTCGGTTGTCGTTCCTCGAGTACCGCATGTACACTCGTCGCTCCGTCCTACAAATTCCTCAAAATCAAAGCATTCTGCAATCGGTCTCTAAATAATCCCAGTAATAGAAAATCCGAAAATAATGGCTTTTCATTGTAATAAGCTATTCTGCAGTGGCCTCACTATATTTTCTTTTTTGCTAATAGTAGCCGCCTTACCTTGGCTCGCTGGTCTTTTCTTACAATGTAGCCAATACATTCTTTGGCCCCACAAGCACAGGGGTGGTCCAAGAAGTTGGCCATATCGTACCCGTAGTCGAAGAACAGTTCATCTCCTTCTTTAATGGGTTTGAGCGCTTCGATCCAAATCTTTCCTCTTTCAAGAACAGCCTCGCAAGTAGGCGCACAGCTGTGGTTAATAAATTTCGCCAGGTTATCTGGGGTGTTGCCGTCCAAATCGTAACGTTTATTGAGCTCGAAGATGTACACGCTGCCATCTCCTTCCTTAAGGGCTGCTTGTTCTTGCAAAATTGCGCGCCGTTCGGACTCCGCCTTGGTGATTTTTATCCCCGTATACTGGATGATACGCGTCCCCTTAGGGATGTCCTGCGTGGCAAAAAGGCCCCAGCGATGGATGATAGAGTGGGCCTTGCGGTAAAGCGGTGAAGGATGAGTATCTGACACAGGGGCGATGAATAGCTAAAAGTGGTGGGAGGTAATGGACTCGAACCATCGACCCCCTGCGTGTGAAGCAGGTGCTCTAACCAGCTGAGCTAACCCCCCCTATTTTAATACAACAAGCCGGGAGGATTGGATAAAAATTGATCATCGTCAAGCAGAGATAAGCGGTAATAATCCCGTATATACTGCGGTCTTGTCTTGTATTGCGAGGGCGTGTGCTTATTTTACGACTATTGAAGCTACATAAACTATCAAGAGAAGATATTAAGGCCTGGGGGGACGACGCCCTGGCTTGGGTAGCTGATGTCGTTTATGACCGGAAGCAAGGTGGGTGGTTTTCTGTCTTGGCTGCCTTTTTGTGGGTGCTTTCTTATGTTTTTGAAGGAGTGGTGCGGCTGCGTACAGCCCTTTACGATGCTCGTATTTTTAGAGATCAACCCTTGGGCTGTTTAGTCGTTGTCGTGGGTAATTTAACGGTGGGGGGGACGGGTAAAACGCCTATTGTAGAGAAGTTTGCCCGTAGCCTAACCCAGCGTGGGCGCAAAGTTGCTATTTTGAGCCGCGGCTATATGAGCCGGTCGGAGCCGCTCTTTCGCCGTGCATGGCGTTGGCTTACCCATGCAGATCCAGAGCCGCCTAAAGTTGTCAGCGACGGCCACCAAGTGTTTTTAAATTCCGAAGATGCGGGAGATGAGCCCTATATGTTAGCGCAAAATTTACCGGGGGTAATTGTGCTCGTTGATAAGAATCGGGTAAAAGCAGGCCATTACGCGGTGCAAAAATTTGGGGTAGATACGTTGATTTTAGACGACGGGTATCAATACCTGCCCTTGCGTGGTCGCTTGAATTTGCTGCTAGTTGATAAGACAAATCCTTTTGGGAATAAACGCCTTTTGCCACGGGGTATTTTGCGAGAGCCTTTAAGCCATTTAAAGCGCGCCTCCTACATCTTTATTACAAAGTCTGATGGCCTGGCAGATAGAGAGCTAGAGGCCACACTGCGGCGGCATCACCCTAATATAGATTTGATAGAGTGTACTCATAAACCTCAGTTCCTTATGCGGGTAGGGGATACGAATCGGGTGGAGCTTTCTGCCCTTCAAGGCAAGAAAGTTGCCGCCCTCAGCGGGATAGCCTCTCCAGAGAGCTTCGAGCGTTTTATCGTCCAACAAGGGGCGGTACTAGCTCATACAGCGCGCTTTTTAGATCATCACCGCTTTACGGCTTATGAGCTCGCATCTTTTTATGAAGCCGCGCTTAACGCCGGGGCAGAGTGGGTGGTAACGACGGAGAAAGATGCCGTTCGCTTAACTCAAGAAGCTACTGCTGCTATCCCAACTTATTTTTTGCGGATGGAGATTGATATTTTGACCGGGGATAAAGACTTCGCAGTAGCGGTGGACCGTATTTGTTTCCCTAAGCTAGCCCCTCGCGGAAGCACACGTAGCTTCATTTAGAGCTTAGTTTCATCATGTTATCAGTACCATTAAACGCGCAGCACGTCGGGGTTGAAGACTCTTCTCAGGGCCCTTGGGTGATATTGCATGGGTTACTGGGGTCTTCTCGCAACTGGGGCTCTTGTGCAAAAAAGCTAGGGGTAGCGGCTTCGGTTTGGCTACTTGATATGCGCAATCATGGGGCTTCTCCTCATGCAAGCCCTTCTACTTATGCGGCTATGGTGGAGGATGTGCGCTGTTTTTTAGAGGTTAAAGGGCTGCATAAAGTGCGCCTTATGGGTCATAGCATGGGGGGGAAGGTGGCTATGGCCTTTGCCTGTCAGTGCCCGGAGAGCTTAGAGCGGCTCGTCATAGTTGATATTGCGCCTAAGGCTTATGCGGAGGTCCATTATGCCAAAGAGTTTAAGGCTATGGCCACGCTTCCGCTTTCAATGCTGAGCAGCCGTAAAGTAGCCGAGGCTCACATGGCACCCTTTGTAGAGGATGCAGCGCACCTGCAATTTCTTTTGACTAACCTTGTCCGTAATCCTGCAGGTGGCTTCTGTTGGCAGATTAATTTACCCGCTCTCACCGCTGCGTTGCCTCATTTGGCCACCAATCCATTGCAGCCGTCCGATCGTTACTTAGGTCCCACGTTATTTATACGAGGGGGCCGTTCGCATTTTATAGACGCCGGGGACGCTGCCCTGATAAAGCAGTATTTTCCCCAGTCGTCTATCGTAACATTGTCCACCGCAGGCCACAACCCGCATGTGGATTCATCGGATGATTTTATTGCTTTAATTAATCAGGGTGTTTGAAAGATTACTTACAACATGTAGCGAATGGAGGCCTCTTTGCGGAGGGCCTTTAGCCACTTTTCTTGGGCTTCCATGGCCAGCTCATTGGCCAATATCCCTTCGATTTCTAGGCGCACGTCTTTAAGCGGGGCAATGCCTCCTTCACGTTTATCTTCTACGTAGAGGATAAAGAGAGTGCCACCTAAGTTGATAGGAGCTTTGGAATAGCTTTTGGAGGGTAGGGCAAAGGCAACGCTTGAGAGTTCTTGGCGAATGTCCGAATGGTTGATCCAGCCCCAATCGCCCCCTTGGTTGCGTTTATCATCTTGGCTATAAACGCTTGCAAGTTTTTCAAACGTTTCCCCTGCGGCTAGTTTTTCTAAAATAGCTGTCGCCTGGGCTTCACTCCCGGGGAGGAGCATGATTTGGCGAAGGTGGACGGCCGGCTCGCGGAAGAAGCGGGCTTGGTTGGCCTTATAATAAGCTTCCAGTTTTTGTGGGCTTACTTCCGATTGAGACTTCCGTTTCATCGAGCGCATATAGTCGACGACTAATTGCTCTTCCATCTCTTTTTTAAAGCTGCGATCCGTCCTGCCTGTGGCTTGCAAGTACTCTTGATAAGTGGTCCGGTTCCCTTGGAATTGATCAGCTAGTTGGCCATCGAAGAAGTTTTTTAAATAAGCATCCGGTACTTTTACCCCGAGTGCGCGAGCATCTTGAAGGATGAGGTAGCGATCGATAGTGCTTTGGAGGACCTGGCGGGAGAGGGCATCAATGTTGGCCTGGAAGCTCGCCATATCGGTAGAGTCCCGCTTCACTTGGGGGATGAGAGGGGCCATTTCGCGGCGTACTTCTTCTACCGTGATGATGCAGGTGCCATCGTTATCTTTATCTTTTTCGTCCGGGTTAATTTTGACGACCGCGGCAATACCCCCGGCAAATTCGGCCTCCCATGGGCTTGTGGAGGTAACAGCCATCGGGGCTTCTACTATTGCAGTTTTTGTAACGACTTCTACGGAGTTCGTTGTAGGTGTATTTTCTGATGTAGTAATAACTGTTAAAGCTTCAGCTTTAGGCTCGGGTTCTTTTTCAGCCGAGGCTTCCAAAAAAGCCATGGCCAAAGGGCTTTCTGCGGCCTCTGCTGCTTGTGTTTCTACAGAAGGAGCAGGTAAGTCAGGTACATTATCTGCTAAGTCATCTAATGTGTCTGCCCATAAAGGGGAAGCCAGGGTAGCGATGCTAACAGTGGTTAAAAAGCGTAAGGCGTTGATCATGAAAGTTTTGGGTTCTGTTTGATGTATTGCTCGATTTCCGCTAACCTTAACCATGGATCTTTTTTGGTCAAGCGGGGAAAATGAGGACCTATCTTCCAATAGCCCTTGGCCCCTTTGCATAAGAGGCGTTCACCTTGGGCTTCAATACTTATAAAGCCCCGGCTCTCAGCGAGTAACCTAATTTTTGCTAGGTGGATGAGGGCTTTAAGCGAGCGGGGAAAGGCTCCATAACGGTCCTTTAAATTCTCTAAAAGATTTTCGAGCCCTGCTTGTGTCTCGACTAACGAAAACTGCCGATAATAGTCCATCCGTTGGCGTAGCTCAGGCATGTAGCTTTCGGGGATACAGGCAATTAAACTATCAACGGGCGCTTGGGCTTCTCCAAGTGGGGCAAAATCAAGGCGCACCTGGGCTCTTTCAAGGCGTGTTACTTTTTCGCCTTTCATTTTAGAGACGCTGATTTTTAAAAGCTGGCAATAAAGGTCAAAGCCCACGGTTGCAATGTGTCCACTTTGTTCTGCCCCCAATAAGTTCCCGGCTCCTCGTAGTTCAAGGTCCCTCATGGCAATCCGAAAGCCCGCGCCCAGTTGGTTATGTTTGCGCAAAGCGTCCAAGCGTTTATAGGCATCTCCCGCCGGGCTTTCTTGTAAGGAGAGGAAGAAGTAAGCAAAGGCTTGGCGGTCAAAGCGCCCAACACGTCCGCGTAGTTGATAGAGTTGCGCTAGTCCAAATCGATCCGCACCTTCGACGATGAGGGTATTGGCATTGGGGATATCAATACCGGATTCGATAATCGTGGTCGCAATCAGTATATCATATTCACCCGCTACAAAGCGGGTCATGATCTCCTCCAGTGCTTCAGCCGGCATTTGCCCATGGCCAATTGCAATACGGGCCTGGGGGACGAGGGCTTGCAGGCGTTTAGCTACATTTTGGATGGTGCTTACGCGGTTGTGTAGGTAGAAGGTTTGGCCACCGCGTTCTAGCTCGGCGAGTATAGCCGTGCGGACCGTTTCTTTATCGTAGGGTTTAACAGTTGTTTCAATGGGTAAGCGGTTTTGCGGGGGCGTTTCTAGTAGGCTCAAGTCCCGTGCCCCTACGAGTGCCATGTAGAGTGTACGGGGGATGGGGGTCGCACTCATAGCCAGTACATCCACCATAGCCCGCATGCGCTTGAGCGTTTCTTTATGAGCCACGCCAAAGCGATGCTCCTCGTCAATGATGAGTAGGCCTAGGTCTTTATAGACGAGGGATTCACTTAATAGGGCATGCGTGCCAATTAAAATATCAATTTTGCCCAGGGCTGTTTCTGCTAAAATACGAGATCGTTCCTTGGGTGTACGGAAGCGGGAGAGCATTTCAACTACTACCGGGTACTCCACCATCCGCTCTTTAAAGGTTCGGAAGTGTTGTTCACATAGGAGGGTGGTGGGGACTAATACGGCCACTTGCTTGCCTCCCATAACGGCTTTAAAGGCTGCCCTTAGGGCCACTTCTGTTTTTCCAAAGCCGACATCCCCGCAGAGTAAGCGGTCCATTGGGCGGGGGCGCTGCATATCTTCTTTTATGGCTTGAATGGCTGTGGATTGGTCGGGCGTATCGGTGAAAGGGAAGGAGGCTTCAATCTCTTTTTGCCAGGGGTGGTCCAAGGGGAAGGCATGGCCTTTTTCCATATCCCGCAGGGCGTGGAGGCGTAAGAGCTGGGCTGCAAAATCTTTGGTCCCGGCCTCTGCGGCTTCTTTGGCTTTAGCCCAAGATTTACTGCCTATTTTGCCCAGCTTCGGGGCGCTTTTAGCAACCCCTACATAACGGCTGAGCAAATGCGTCTCGTGGATAGGTACATGGAGGCGTACCCCATCTTGGAATTCGAGGGTGAGGACTTTTTCTTGGCTGTCCCCTAAACTTGCAAACCCGTGGAAGCGGCATACCCCGTGCTGGAGGTGGACTAAGAGGTCCCCTTCAACTAAGGCTTCAAAGTCTAAATGGGCCTGCATGGCGGAGCGCTGGGCTACCTTGCGTTCGGCAAAAGGGCGGCTATGCAAGCGGTGGCGGCGGAAAAGTTCTGCCTCTGTGATGACGATGAGGCCGCGGCTATCCTTGGGTAGGCTCATCCCCTTTAAGGAGGCGGGGGGACTTTTTTCCCAAAAAAGGCGGAAGCCTGCTGCAAGCTCTATCACCGCATGCTGCATTTTTAACTTGGGGTGAAGGGCCAAGCTTTCTTTTAAACGGGCGACATCCCCTTCGGTTGCACTCAGGCACAGTAGGGTTTCCCCCTTGTCCTGGAAGGCTTGCAGTGTACTCAAAAAACGATCACGCGAGGCTTCTTCTGCCGATAACCGGTCAAACCCGATAAGGTTTTCGGGCGGCAGCATTCGGTAGGGGGCTAGGGCTTCCGTATTCCACTGAACCCTCTCGTTGTTTTCAGATAAAGAGTCTGGCAAGGCTTCACTTAGGCCTAGCGTTACCCATGTGTCCGTAGCAAAGGGTTTGCGTATTATCCATAAGCTTTCGAGTACATGGTCTTTATCGTCAAAAGAAAGCGGTTCTGCTAAAACCCAAGTGATAGCCTTGGGTAAATGATCCAGGAGGGTGCTTGTTTCATTTTCCGTAAGCTTTGCTGATTGAAGCGTTAGCGTGGGGAGGGTTTTCTCGGGAAGGGTCCGCTGAGTGGTTGGATTAAAGGGGCGGATGCTTTCGAGTGTATCTCCAAAAAAATCTAGCCGATAAGGCTCCGTTGCCCCAAGTGGGTAGACGTCGATGAGGCCTCCGCGGATGGCATATTGTCCAGGGCTTTCGCAAAGGGCTTCTGCATCATAATTTAGATCCTGAGCGAAGCGTTCCGCTAGGGCTTTAAAGGGGTAAGTTTCCTGGGTGATTAGGACAATGGAAGCCTGCTGCAAAGCCTCTGGGCTGGGGGCCGGGGTGTTGAGGGCACCTAGTGTGGTAAAGAGGGTTATCGGCGTATCTGCCTTTAGTGTGCGTAACGCCTCAAGAGTGCGCAAACGTTCGCCGGATTGGTCTAAGGCTTTGAGGTCCCAATCTGTTTGAGGGGGTAAAGGGTAATTAAAGATCAGCGGCGCTTTATCATTGCCTTGGAGGCGGTGGAAGACTTGGTAGCCCTCTGCCCACCGCTCCAGGCTTTTGGCATCGCGGGCAATACATACCGTGAGGCCCTTGGTTTTAAGGCCCGCCAGTACGAGGCCCCAGGCGGGTTCGATAACGCCTGTGTGATAAGTAATTTGTTTAAGCCCTATACTCACAGAAAGAGACCGTTGCATAATGCATGCTTTATGAGTTTTTGGTCGGTTGTCGCTCCTCAAGTACCGTATGTACATTCGTCGCTTCGTCCTACAAATTCCTCAAAATCAAAGCATTTTGCAATCGGTCTCTTCATAATTTCGAAAGTTCAAAAATTGAAATTCTCTGTGTTTTGTTGAAACAAGTTATTATGCAGCGATTGCAGAAGGGGTGTTTTAGTGCTTGGTCAGTTTTTGAAGAGCGGTTCCTGCGGCTTCTTCTTCCGCCATTTTTTTGGAAGAGCCTTTTCCTTCGCCTAAAATTTCGCCCGTATCACAGCGCTTAACACAGACATGATAACGTTTATTATGGTCCGGCCCGTGAGTATCAGTAAGAGTATATTCTAGCGTTGCATGGGCGCTGTGGCCTTGGAAGTGCTCTTGCAGGCGGCCTTTTGGGTTATCGCTTTGTAGGAGAGTTTCAATTGCGCTCCGGCTTAATCCTTCAGGGAAGAGGGCCTCGTAACTTGCCAGGATAGTTTTTTTAGCCGCTTCATACCCTCCATCGAGGAAGATAGCCCCAATAATAGCTTCCCACCCACTGGCGAGGAGGTTGGGTTTCATTTTCCCTCCTTGTGCAATTTCCCCCGGGCTTAACTTGATGTGAAAAGGTAGGTCCAGGGCTATTGCAATTTGGGCCAATAAAGTCCCTTTTCCCAGTGCACTTTTTGCCTGTGCCAAAAAACCTTCATCGACCTCAGGGAAGAGTTGAAAGAGCTTGTCTGCTTGTACCGCCCCCAAAATTGCATCTCCTAAAAACTCTAATCGTTCATAGTGCCTATGGGTTTTGCCCATGACATGCGCAAAAGAAGGGTGCGTTAGGGCTTCCTCCAAAAGAGGTGGGTTTTTAAACGCATACTGCAGCGAGTTTTCCACGCCTTGCTTTGATCCTGATTTAGTTATCTTTGAGGCCAAAGCGCTTAATCACTTCTTGCGTTAGCTTTTTATAAGCGACGGCCCCTGGGCTTAGCGGGTCATAATCAAAAATGGATTGTCCAAAACTAGGCGCTTCGCTCAAGCGAACGGAGCGTGGGACGATCGTATCAAAAACCAGTTTTTCGAAGTGAGAGCGCACCTCTTGGTCTACCTGGCGGGAGAGGTTCGTTCGCACATCATACATCGTCATTAAAATACCACCGACTTCGAGCGTAGTATTAGTCCCCGCATCTTTTAATTTTTGAACAACGCCAAGGATTTGTTGTAAACCTTCCATCGCCATATATTCACATTGTAGGGCAACTAGTAAATAATCCGCTGCAGCCAAGGCATTCATAGAGATGAGGCCTAACGCCGGAGGGCAATCGAAAATGATAGCTCGAAATTGATCTGATTTGATCACCGGCTCTAAACACTGACGGAGGGAATGCAAATAATCCGGCCGTTGAGCGAGTTCAATCTCCAAAGCCGCCATATCCACTTCAGATGGCAAAATCCAAAGGTTTTTATGCTCATTAATAGGCTGGATTTTGTCCATGGCCATCCCTTCTCCATGGAGAGGCCCATATAAGCTGCTTCCCGCTGTTTTAATGAGGCCCAGCCCACTCGTAGCATTGGCTTGCGGGTCTAAGTCAATCAGCAGGGTAGGTACCCCCTTATTGGCAAGGCCGACAGACAAGTTGATGGCGGTAGTCGATTTACCGACCCCCCCCTTTTGATTAGCAATAGCGAAAACCTTAGCAGCCATGTACGTGCGAGATGTACTCTTTGAGTGAAATATTGAATCGTTGAACTCCTATAAAGGCGGAAATAGGCCATAGCTCAACGATAAAACACCAAGATCGCCTTATAATACTATTCTTTTGAGTTCTTGGTCGGTTGTCGTTCCTCGAGTATTGTATGTACACTCGTTACTTCGTCCTACAAGTTCCTTCAAATTAAGGCATTATAGGGCTGATCTTATTTTAAAACAGGCACTTAATATGCTTTTTTGTTAATATTTCAATGGTTTAACTTTTTAAATAATAGGCCGATAATGGATTTACTCATTCGCTGCTTTTTATCCTTTCTGATTTTTTATCAATTATTTGTGATTTAATTTTTAGAGTATTCTCGATTAGTATCTCTTAAATAGTTGATTATTATAACACATACATTGTATTATCTCTTACCCCTTTTCTCTTACCCCTTATGGTTGCTCACGGCCCCGCAAATGCATCGGTCTTAATTGTTGACGATGACGAAATCGTATTACTTGCCCTATCCGAAACGATAGGGTTGGAAGGTTATAAAGTCACTACATCTAACTCGGCCATTGAGGCTCTAGCTCTTGCTAAGCGAGAGTCCTTTAACGTTATAGTTTCCGATCATCTCATGCCGGAAATGACAGGCTTAGAGTTGTTTTCGCAGCTCAAAGATATTCAGCCCAATGCGTCGCGTGTTTTAATTACGGGTGTCTTAACGCTTAAGACAGTTATCGATGCCGTTAATAAGGGGGAGATTTTTCGTTTTTTAGCTAAGCCTTGGGTGCGTGAAGAATTAGTCGCAACCGTTAAAAATGCAACCCAGCGGCATCAACTTTTAGAGGTCAACAGCCAGTTGCAGCGGGATACGCAAACCTTGAATCAACGGCTTGTTCAGTCCAATACGCAGTTGGAGGAAAAGATACACGAGCTCTCTATCAGTAAACGTGCCTTAGATTCTGCTCATCAAGCCCTTACGCACAATTTTAATCATTCGCTTGAGCTTTGCTACCGCATTATCAATACCTATCACCCTATGCTGGGGAAGGAGACAAAAGCCATTGTCGATCTTTGCACCCGCATGGCGGAGACCGGTCTGTTAGGCGATCACGCAGCCCATGTGTTAAAAGTCAGTGCCTGGTTGCAAAATATTGGTCTGCTCGGCATCTCTCGGGCTCTTATTACAAAAGCCCGTCAGGCCCCTCATACCCTTACGGAGAACGAGCAACTTTTAGTTAATAATCACCCTGTTTATGGGCAAACGATTGCGGCTTTTATTGATGATTTAGCGGAGGTAGGCGCCACTATTCGTGCCCATCACGAGCGTTGGGATGGGAGCGGTTATCCAGATGGGTTTGCTATGTACGCTATTCCAGAAACTGCTCGTATTTTGGCTGTTGCAGTTTATTATGTTGAATGTGCCTTGCCGCAGTCAGAAGCGGTAGAGGCCGTTATAAGGGAGTCAGGCAAAGCATTTGATCCTGAGGCTGTTCGGTTGTTTTTAAAATCAACTCAGCCCATGCAATTGCCGCGGCATATCAAAGAAGTACTCCTGGCAGAGCTTCAAGCCGGTATGGTCCTTGCTCGTGGTATTTACAGCCCCGGAGGGCTTTTGCTTATCCCGGAAGAAACTAATTTGAGTGAAAAAATCCTGAAGAAGATTACTGATCACAACATGGTCGACCCTATCAGTCAGCGCCTTTTAGTGTATGTTTAACCCCTGAATATATCCTTATGACAACCGCAACCTTAGCAGAAAATAAAACCACTATTCGTGGCAAATATCTAACCTTTCGTTTAGCGGCAGAAGGTTATGCTGTTTCTGTGAATGATGTCCTTGAGATTGTCCGGGATCAACGGATAACCCCGGTTCCTTGTATGCCCGCCCATATTCGAGGCGTTGTTAACCTGAGGGGGAAGGTTGTCCCTGTTTACGATTTGCGCGAGAAGCTCAATTTAAAACAAGCCGAAGAGTCGAAGAAGGTTTGCATGATTGTAAGCCACGTTATCTTTGCAGATAGGGGCCCAACAACGGCTGCCCTTGTGGTAGACTCAGTTGAGGCCGTGATAGAGCTTGCCGATTGCCCTTATGAGGAAACCCCCGACCTTGGCACTAGTATTCACCGTGAATGGACAGAGGGGATTGTCGATATCGATGGCCACTCTTTTACCCTGCTCAATTTAACACGCCTGCTAGAGGACGAACGTTCCTCTAGCTAGTAAGCGCGCTCGCTTTGTTTATTATATGAATCCTATCGCATTAATTGGCTTAGCTAGCGCCGGTGTCTCCCTCGCCCAAGAGACGATCAAAGGCCTAAGTAGTGTCAAAGACTTAGCCTCTCCTGCAGCTTCTCGCCCCACCGTTTCTTTTGATCAGCATTTAACGGCAGAACTTGAGGACACTACGGTTGATTTACGCCCTTACCTAGAGCAAAATGAAGTGCGCGATATTGGGGGGCTGCATGCCCATCTGTCAGATATGACGGAGGCGTTATTGGCAGATCCTGCTGTTGCCAATTGGTCCCGTACGGCGACAGTGCCTATTTGTTTGGAGCAAGACGCCAGTGGTAGTATTTTTTTGAGGGATGACAAAGGGGCTACTTTTCCTTTGCAAACAGAGGCTTTGGCCGAAGCTGGGGCTCGCTTGCATCAGCTTTATGCGCTTGAAGCTTCTGCTGCTTTAGATCCTACTCTTTCTTTGGGACGCTTGGCTAGCCAGGTGCAGGCTTCTTTTCCTGTTTCAGTTGTTATTGCCTAATGTTTATGGGTGGAGCTCCCTCGCTATCCGGTAATCTATTTAAACAAGCCATTACTGTAGGCGTTGGGGATGTTGCTGTGGCGAATAATCCAAACACCATCATTAGTACGTATGCATTGGGTTCCTGTATTGGTCTGATTCTTTATGATACACAGGCCAAGGTTGGGGGCCTTTTACACCTTATGCTTTCGGATTCCACTATTAATCCTAAAAAAGCCGCTATGCAGCCCGCTATGTTTGCCGATACAGGCCTTACAGAGTTACTCCGTCTTTTAGATGGATTCAGGGTTCAGCGGTCTCGCTTAAAAGCTTTTATGGCCGGCGGCGCTTGTATGGCTATTGCGAGTGATATTTTTCGTATCGGGGAGCGCAATAACATTCAAATAAAAGCTTTGCTTGCAAAACTAGGCATACCTATATTGGGGGAAGCATTGGGGGGCACGAATAACAGAACCTTGCATTTTAGCATCGCAACCGGAATTGTAGAAGTGAAGACCTCTGGGGTTCAAAAATTCTATACCTTCCCCTAGGGATCCTCTTTTTTCATATCTATTTATGGCATTTTCTGTAGATTCTCAGATTATCGAAATGGGAGGCGTCGGGGCTCAAAAAGGCCAGGAGGGGGGCGTGCTTAGTCTCTATGGCGTTGGCTCCTGTGTGGGGATCGTTTTATATGACACGCTCCGTAAAATTGGAGGGGTTGTGCACCCGATGTTGCCCAGTGCCAGTATGAGTTCCAGCCGTACATTGTCGCCTTATGCCTTT
>JANYEO010000087.1 GCA_025363025.1 Opitutia bacterium | reverse complement strand
ATGGAATATCCGAAGACTCGCTTGGGCAGTGTTTAACAATGGGGTTAGGGGAACGAAGGCGATGAGCTTCCAAGTTGGCGTCATGAATTTTCGAAAATTCTACTTCTTCACGGGAAAGCTCAGCCGGAACTGGCTGACTTGTCTTAGCTCCAACCAGTAAGGAGCTGCAGTCTAGTTTGGGGGCTTGTAGTGCAGGCAGTCACGCTCATAGTGGTGAGCAGTTTTCGACATTTTGGCGCAGACCGAGCAACCGTCGGCGTTGTAGGCAAAGTACCTTGGACAATTGTAGGAGTTGTGTCCAGTTTCCATTCTCAGGCGGCCAGTGCTTTGGTCTCTCTTGCCTCCGCACTGGCGGCAGTACTTAGGGGGGTCCTGGAAGTTGAAGTCCTCTTCAACATGTTCGCCATGGCGGCGGTAACGAGGGTAACGTTGCCCTGAGAGGGTACAAGTGTTAGACATTTCCCGGCCGGAGCTGGCAGAGCGGGGGGTGTTCCTGTTGGCTGACGGAGGGCGGCCTCCAGTGGGAGTGGCCGGACGTGGGTCATAGTAAGGGGCTGCAGACCAAGGGGAAGGGTCCCTTCTAAAGGAGGGCGTGGTTGGGCGACCCTGGTAATCATATCTAGGGGCAACATTACGGTCGGTTCGACGACCGCGGGAGTCAGGACGTCCTTGTCCTCCTTGACCTCCTCCGTAACCAGGTTGCTGATCGGGCCGGCGAGTTTGACTGCGGCCTCGGTCCTGGTAGGGTTCACGAGGGGGTTCACGTCGGGCCTCTTGAGGAGGTTCGCGAGGTGCGTCGCGACGGGGCTCGCGAGGAGGCTCCCGGGGGGCAGATTGAGGCCGTTGGCCACCAGTGGAGGCAGAGCGTGGGCGCGGGGGACGGTCCCAAGCAGGGGGATCTGGTCGGTAGGGGGAAGACGGGTAAACGTTCCCCGAGGGCATAGTCTGGGGAGCTACAAAGGGCTTCATAGGGGCCGGCGCGGCGGAGAAATTGGTGGCGGCAGGACCCGGGGTGTACGTGGGCGCGGTTTGCCCAGATTGGTCAACGTCCATGGGAGTATACAACTCTCTATTAGAGGCATGCTGTTTGTCCCTGGAGCCGGACCGACGTCTGTTGGCGTCAGCTGCGCGTTCTTCTCGGCGTTGAAATAGCCAAGGGGTGCCCATATAAGGGTTGTTGCCAACCTTCGCGTTAGGGAGCATGTGGCGAAAATCGCCCAGGTTGGCGTCCAGTGAGAGGTTACTAAGGGGAATTGGGTCAGGGGTGCCACCATTGAAGCCGTTGACAATGTCGAATTCTCCTAACACTTGTTCCATGTGGATGGCATAAGTAAGAAGATCTTGGAAGCTCATGATGTGCTGATTGAGACTGGTTTGTTGTTGTTGTTGTAGTTTCAGCGCAGCGGCAGTAAGGGGGCCGACAATGGTCAACAGGACACGAATCCGCTCTTGGTCATGCAACATTGCCCGACCGGCGAATAAAATAGATGCGCGCCTGTGGAGCAAATCGTATCTGTTCATACAGGCAAGGGGAGTTTCCTTCCTAGTTCGCTTGAACGAAGCCAGTTGTGCTTCAGCTGCCTGAGGGGACAAACTTTGAGGCTCGAGAGCCAAGAAATAGTCAGTAATAGACTGAAGGGGATCCTGCTGCATAGCAGTATAGGCTTCCAAATGTTCTGCAGGGAGAAGGGAGAAAAGGACTGTTTTCATGTGCTCGTGCGTGAAGTCTTGAGCGACCGCAAAATGGAAAAGTTTTTGCAGCGTACCGCGGAAGGAAAAGGTTTCTCTGCCGTCAAAGGGTCGCACAAAAGTCATACATGCCCGAAGGTCAGGACGAGGGTTGGGGTATCCAGGGACATGGGGCACTCCGGCGAGAGGAGCAAAGGCGGCGAGGGGAGGGGCAGGAGCGGGTTGACCGGCGGCAGCGGCGGCAGCGGCGGCAAAAATGCCTCCGGCAATGGGGTTTGCAACTGCGGCGGCAGCGACAGGAGCAGCAGCGGCGGCAGCAGGGGCGCCGGGAGGTGCCGGAATCAGGTGGAGTAAATGGGCAGGATGAGCCTGGCCGGGGGCCAAGGGTGGCCAGTTCTGGGGTAGCTCAATGTCCAGGGGGCAGCGGAGACTCTAGTCTCCGC
>JANYEO010000072.1 GCA_025363025.1 Opitutia bacterium | reverse complement strand
CAATCATCGAAATCACGGTCTCTATTGTTGACGTAGACACTCAATTTACAAGTGAGCTTGGCAACCGTCTCTTCAAAGTCTCAAAAACTGGCGGAAAAAACAACTTTGATATTGGAATTGGCACCTCTGGTGGCAACGGAGCAGACGGTACGACTACGTTTTCAACTCCCGCCAATATTGGCATTAGTGCAGGCTTTAGTGGCACCGTTAACGCATACAAATTCGCCGAGGCTATTCGCGCACTCGAAGTGGACAACCGTGCGCAGACGCTTTCTCGCCCCTCAGTCCTAACACTTGATAACACTGAGGCCGTGATCGACCGTCAACAAACTTTTTACGTACAAGTCAGCTCTCAATATGCAGCCAGCCTGTTTAACGTCAACTCAGGCACTGTACTGCGTGTAACCCCTCACCTCATTGAAGACGAAGGGCAACGCAAAGTAAAACTTTTGGTCAACATTCAAGACGGTTCGATCGACTTTACAACCCAAGTCAACGCCTTGCCCACTGTTTCCCAAAGCAGTGTCACAACCCAAGCTGTAGTTCAAGAAGGTCAAGGCCTTCTCATTGCTGGCCAATACAATAAGAGTGATCAAAAAGGCGATTCTGGTCTTCCTTTTATTAGCCAAATTCCCCTCATCGGTCTCCTCTTTGGTACAAAAACTAAAAGTCAAACAACGGCCGAGCGCATGTACCTAATCACTCCGAAGTTGATCGACTTAGACGAAATCCCTCAAGAGCCCTATAAACAGTTTTTTAAATCCCCCGCAGAAACTAAAAAAGTGCCCTTTACACCCGCACCCAATAGCTATTCGGCATACAATACAGAGGATAACCAAGCCTTAGTCCATCCTGATAATAATAGAAACAACCCATAACAGATCGTTATCAATAAGACTTTTCCATAAAACTTAAATTTCTCCCCTTGTTTCATTCAGCGTTTTCTCTTACTATTTAACTCAGCCCAGCAAAGTTTTTAAACAACCCCGCCCCACTCATTTTTATTATGGATATTCATGCTATTCTCTCGCAGCTCGGCCAGCAAATGGGTCTCCCTCAACTCAAGCTGGACGACAACCGTGTTTGCCGCCTGGTATTTGACCAACGCCTCGTCGTTGATATCGAAGCCACAGATGACGAAAAAATCGTCCACCTCTACGCTTTAGCTGGGGAAGTACCTCCAGAAAATAAAGAGGACTTTATGAGCGTTCTGCTAGAGGCCAACCTCTTCGGCAAGGGAACAGGTGGCTCCTCTTTTGCACTCGACCATAACCATCAGGAGGTTTACCTCTGCCGAGTCATTTTAATTGATTCCCTCGCCTATCAGGATTTCGTCAATTTGCTTGAGGCATTTGTCAACCATCTCGAAGCCTGGATGGATAAAATTGACAGAGGAGACGTAGGCTCTGCTTCAAAGAGCACCGTTCAAACCTCGAGCGCAGATGACCATCATTTATCAGGTGGCGGCTTTATCCGCGCATAGCAATTGCGACTTCAGTCCTCTTTAAAAAAAAGCGGCTCTTAACGGAGTCGCTTTTTTGTTCGCTTGAGTATTCATCATTCACTACGCTACACACAATGTCTACTTGGTACATCAAAGCCGCCATTCCCGCTTCTCAAAAATCTGCCGTCGAGGCCACACTTGAGGCCCATGGCATCCCACTCAATAGTATTCGGGAGGTCCCCTTGCCCGAAAAAACGCCTTTGCCCCCTTTTTTAGAAGTGGTTTTCCCCGTTGACGCAGCTAACGCCCTGGCTACGACCAAAGCGATTGCGCACGCCGCCCAAACAGAGAACCCAAAATCAAGTAAAATCTTCTTACTCCCCAGCGCTCACTTAGTAAGCCTGAAGCACCCGATTGTTTAGGCACTTCCGTGCGCTTCTGCGTTATCGTCCCTTCTTTACTCGACGCCTTCACCGCCATCACCTTCAAATTTTGCCTCTTCACGGCAGTCTTGGATAACGCGTAGCCAAATCTCCCTCAGGTCAAAAAGAGTCGCCCGCGTATCCTGCAAAATACGGTCTGCATTCAGCACTACGTCTTCAGGGATAGATTGCAGCACTTTAAATGCGTGGTTAATAGCACTTAACCCATTTTTCAAGTGGCAAACGGCTAAATTAAAATCTCCTAAATCAACGGCATGTATAGCCATCACCGCATTCAGCTCCGCCCCATGCAAGGCCCCGAATAGGTTCCACCCTAAAACCCCTGGCAAAACATGGGGGTGTTTCACAAAGAAATGGTGCCAAACTCGCCCCAAGTGCAAGCAAAGCCCGCGGGTTGCAATAAAAACCGGATGCCGATGTACCGTATAAGGCATCCCCATCGGCCCTACAGCGGCTTCTCCTATCTCTTCCCCTTCAGGCCAATGGGCCCCCATAGAAGCAGTAGGCTCATCTTCATCCTCCTCATCATCTTCTTCTTCATTAGGAGAAACAGCCCACTCTCCCCGGTCCCAACCCAAGCGGTGCGCCACTTCATCTAAGTGGTTAGGCTCATGCCTATGCTTTAAATAAGCGGCTAAGAAACGGGTTGTTTCTTCATCACTGGTTTTTAGGTACTGCTGCCAGTCGTGCTCATTCCAGAGCACGCCCCCGCGATCATCCCAATCACTATCCCCGCCGGTATTAAAATTCGGTTGCGTCATCGCTTAGAGACCTTTTCATAGCTGCTTTATTAATAACTGGCTTTCGACTCAATATACAGCCAAATCAATAAAAAAAGCAATCCCCTTCTGTTAATATTTTTAACATAAAATACACAAACACATCACTCTCATTTTAAGCTTGGCGCAATTCATGAATCCTATTACCGTAACGTCGTTTTATCTAAACCCTTACATCAAATAGTCCCCCCATGAGCAAAATTCGCAAATCCTCCGGCTTCACATTAGTTGAAATCATGATCGTCGTGGTTATCATCGGTATCTTGGCCGCTATCGCCTTACCCGCCTTTCAACAAGCTCGCGCCCAATCCCAGACCAATTCCATTATCGAAAATTTGCGCGTCATCTCTTCAGCCGGCCAACAATATTTAATCTCAAACGGCTCTGCCTCTACTGTTGGCATGACCGATCTCGTCTCAACCTGGCTCCCGAACACCCCCACCTCGGTTTCGGATGAAGACTATACCAAACTTGTCATTAGCTCAACCACGACCAACATTTCCATAGACGCTACCATTTCGGGCACTAAAACCACAATTTATTACAATTATTAAACGCTCGTAATATTTCAAAATCAACACAAAGCCAACTGGGAACCCCCTGGTTGGCTTTGTGCTTTCAACCACTCAAACAAGGGGTCCCCTTTATAAATGAAAAAGCCTCGATTACTCTTTTCCCCCTCCAAGTCCCCTGCGTTGCGCCTCAGTATACTGGCAAGCATATCCCTTATTTCCCTTGGTTTTGCCTGGTTTACCCCAGCCACTAAAGGCATCTTTTATATTCACCGCCTGGGCTACAGCTTCCTGCTCATCATTTTTGCCTTATTTATTTTTGCAATTGTCCAACTTTTCAAAGAGCGCAAGCCCTCTATAAATCCAAGAAAATGGTTCACCAAAAAGCGTTATTGGCTGCCCCTCCTCGCCTTATTACTGGGAACGGCCTTCTTACGCACACAAGGAGAGCCGGGGTATACGATCTTATTTGATGAATCCTCCCAAGCCGCAACGGCGCTGGGCATGCATTTAAAGCGCGAAGTCTACATGCCCTTTAGGGCCCATACACTGAGTGGCGTCTATTGCCCCTTAGGCGGCAATATTGATAAACGGCCGCCTTTATTCCCTTTTTTAATCTCCCTCCTGCACGATTTTACAGGCTACCGCTTTGCGAACATTTTTTGGGTAAATGCCCTCTTAACCCCCCTTCTCCTCACTCTTAGCTTTTTAATAGGGGCCAAACTCGGCGGGTGGAAGGCTGGCATCGGCGTTATCTTAACCCTTGTTTCTTTTCCGCTCCTAGGCCACGTCACCCATGGCGGCGGGTTCGAGCCCCTATTTTTAACCCTCATTGCAGCCTGCCTCTACCTCAGTATTCATTACCTGAAAAAGCCAAATGCCTCCAGTCTGTGGGCACTATCCTTAACCTGCGTCCTCTTGGTCGAAACCCGTTACGAGGCCGCTTTATTCGTCTTTGCTGTCATCGCTGTTGTCTTAATCGGGTGGGCCAAGGCCAAAACCCTTATTTTGCCATGGCGGATGATGCTGATCCCTTTGTTCTTTATCCCCGCAATTTGGCATCATCGCCTCTTCGAAGTATTCCCTCATGCATGGGAGCTTAGCAGCAAACCCGCCGCCACTCACCCCTTCGGCCTGCACTATATCCATGACAATTTTGGGCACGCGCTCAGTTTCTTTTTTGGCGCCACTCCCTATTTACCTAACTCTCTCTTCCTCGGGCTCGGGGGCACCCTCACCTTTATAGGCTTTATCATCTACAGCCTACGACGTCTCCCCTCATGGCGCACGTGGTCAGCCGCAGTCCTGGCCCTTGCTATTTTTGAAGTCGCTTTCTTAAGTCTTTTTTTACTTTTCATGGCCTATTTTTGGGGGCAGTTGGACGATCCTATCATTATGCGCCTAGCCCTACCCTTTGCTCTAGCGTTTGCGCTTCCCCTTGTCTTTTTTGCCTTTCATAAACAAGCCCCGAAAGGCACGCAGCTTGCATTTTGGTTACTTTCCGGCGCTAACTTATTTTTATGGACGCTCCCCCGCATCGCTCAATCTCCCTGGGTGCATACTTATTCCTTGCTTCAAGATGCTAAAATAATTGAAGCCTTCGCTATCGCCCATAAAGACGAACACTGCCTCGTACTCAGCGGGGCCCCCACCTTATGGGTCGTTCACAAAATAGACACCCTCGACCTTGGATACGCCCCAGAGAAGAAACAAGCCCTTCAAACTTACCTTGAACGCCCCAACCACCCCACTATTTATATACAAGAATGGATTCAGCATGACAAAAACGGTAACGAATGCTTACTCCAAGCCTCCAAGATCATCAGCCCTATCCGGAAAGACCCGGCTTTTATAACGGAGGAAGTCTTACGCGCGTATAGCTCAGCCACTCTCGGCATTCTCATTTCCCGCTTAATCCGCATCGATGGCGTCGAAGCATTCCCTATTCCCCTTAACGAAACTCGGTCAGAAACCCAGATACGCATCTGCCAAGAGCTCCCCTAATAAAGCCCCTGTAAACAGCCCCTTAAAGTTTTTAATTATCAACTATCCCCTAATGAGACCGCTGCAGAATGTCTTGATTTTGAAGAGATTTCGAGTGGAGGCGCGCGGAGCGTACATTTTAGTACGTGAGCACGGTGATACTCGAAGGAATTCAAAAGCAAGACATTCTGCAGCGGTCTCAAATTGGCATGGTTTAAGCTTCGTTAGAATCCGTCGATAACCTTAAACAACCAATAACATGTCTGTATCTGCAATCAACGGTGGGGGAGGAGGAGGGGAGCCTATAGGCATCGCCCGGGAAAGAAAGCTACTTGAAGAAGCAGCTCAAGCAGATGCTATGAAGATGAAAGGGATCGATGTCCGCATTGCTGCATTTGACGAGCTTGATAAATACCGCACAGGCCTTTACGACACCCTCTCAACTTTGGCAGATGCTGGAACGCTCAATGCCCGTCAAGTCGCTTTAGGTAATCCTGAGTCTACTATTTTAAGTGCTACTGCTAGCCCGAATGCCCTCATCGGGGCACATACCTTTACGATTACCGCCCTTGCCACGCCTACCCGCATTCAAAGCGCACAGTCCCAAGGCAATGCACTCGAGCCTCAAGATATTACTCTCGGTTCAGTAGATCCAGGCCCTTTGCTATCGGTACTCAACTTGCCTGGTCTCACAGCTGGCAGCTTAACTTTGGCCTTAGGGCCAGATGCCAATGGTAAAGCAATTACCGTCACACCTCTAAAAGTTGATTTTGCAGACTCTCTTCGCAACTTTTTTGAACAAATTAAAACTGCAACCGGAGGGGATGTTATCGCCAGCTACAGCACCGATACTGACCGCATTACCCTAACAAGCCAAAGCGGAAGGGATATTACCCTGGGTGCCCCCAATGATGATAGCAATTTCTGGGCCGTTACGCATCTCTTTAGCACAAAACATGACCCTAGTACGGGCCCCCGCCCTGCAATCCAAAGTACAACGAGCGAAATTGGCCTCGGCTGTGTCGATACCCGCACGAAGATTGCCGATTGCAATTTAAAAAATGTCGGACACATCGCCTCCGGTCAACAAACGCTGACTCTCAATGGAGAAAAAATCACTTATGACATTGCAACAGATAGCCTAAGCGATGTCATCCGCCGTATAGAAAGTAGCCGTGCAGGCGTTCAACTCCTTTATAACCGTTCAACGGATGCTTTTAGCCTTAATAATCAAGAAACAGGCGCTTTAGCTATTAATACCTCCGATACTGGAGGGTTGCTAAACGCACTGGGGCTTATGGGGGCAGGAGCAACTTTAGTCTCCGGCAATAATGCCCGCCTGCAAGTTGATAACGGCCCTATCATCAGCTCTACCTCGAATACCATTGATGGCACAACCCACGGCATCACAGGGCTGGGCCTCACCCTCAAGTCAACCGGGACTGAAACAACCAAAGTCAGTGCAGATACAGAACCTGCCAAAAAAGCCGTAGGCACTTTTATCGAGGCTTATAACAAATACGTCGATTTCGCCCGTGATAAAACAGCCAGCACTAAAGTTAACGGCAAACTGGTTAAAGGTATCTTAGCTCAAAATAACGACCTTGTTCGCTTCAACAATGCCCTCAGAGCAGATCTTACAAGTACCTCTGTCCCCAATAACAACATTATTAAAACATTGGGCATGCTCGGCATTACCACTTCAAAAACTATCGAAGATCCAAAAATTAGTTTAAACGATCCAACATTTACCGCTCACCTCACAGAAAACCCTGCAGAAGCTTTAAATGTCCTCAGTGTCCTAGCCGAAAAATTAAAAACTCCAATAGCTCCCTATATCAACTCGAGCTTGCGCAACCTCCCAGACGGCATTTACAAAACCCCTCAAGACGACTTGAGAAACAAAAAAACCCGCCTTCAGGCAGATCAATTAAAAAAACAGCAATCCATCGACAAAAAAGATAAACAAATCGAAGCAGATTCCTATAGGATTCAAGCCGCTCAACTACGAGGACAACAAATGTCCGGCATGTTTGCCCAAGCCACGGGAGGTTAAAACAACAATCATGAACCTCATCGTCTCTTGTCTCAGTCTTTTTTGCCTTTTATTTTTATGCGGCTGCGAAACTCAACGTCGTCAAGCAACCGCCTTTTACGAAGAGCAAGTCACCCCTTCGTATATGCCAACTAATTTTACCCAGCAAATTGTCCCGGCAGAAGTTATCCGCGTCGTCATGCTCCCCGTCAGCGAAGCTCATTTAGAAGAGTCTCAATTATGCCCGCTCGATCGCACCCTGTCTACAGAACTTTCAAAAACGAATTGCTTCGAGATTATCTCCCTAAGTCGTGACCAAGTCGAACAATCCTTCGGGGCCCGCACCTACACCCTTCAAACAAACGTGCCCCCGCATTTTTTAAAAACAATCCACGATAATACCGGAGCTGACGCCGTCTTACTGAGCGAGATCACCACCTACCGTGTGCGCGCTCCTCTAGCTATAGGGCTAAGATTAACCCTCATTAGCGTCTATACAGGCGAAACCCTCTGGGCCTTTGATGATACCTGCGATGCAGGTCTTGGCACTGTCTCATTTGGAGCCCAACGCTATGCCAGTACCGCTTTACGCGCCTCCTACCCTTTTGATGAAAAACACACCATTCTCATTAGCCCTCGCCTCTTTTTTCAATACGTAGCCTACGAAGCCTTCAAAACCATTCGCAAGCCCTCTGTCCTATGCGAACAAAAAGCCCCCGCCATTTAACAACCGACCAAAAACTCAAAAGAAAAATATTCTTCAGCAGTCTAAAAATAATCCTAAAGTATTCCTCATTTTCCACGACTTATAGAGGTGGACCCTTGTTTTTATATTACCGTGTCACTTAATCCCATAAATTCTCCTTCAACTGTTTCCTTGAATGCAATCGCTCAAGGCACTCCTGTTAAACGCCTTCAAGCAACCCCTTTAGGCGGTGTCGATTCTGCTTTTGTCAGCAAAGTTCCAGAAGCTATTTGGGCAGCCCTCGAAGCCTTACCTGATGTACGACCCGGTAAAGTTGCCGAAAAACTCGCAGCTCTAGAAAAAGCCCCCCAAGGCAGTGTCATCGATGGCCTCATCAATCTCCTCGGGGTTAACAACAATAACCCAGTCGAAATTTAAATAGGCCCCTCCCCCGATATGCAAAAAAACCCTTCAGGATCGGCAAAATTATACCAAACAAACGCAGTCCTCACGGCCAGCCCGGGGAAGCTCGTGCAAATGCTCTTAGATGGCACACTCCGCTTTATCCGGAGCGCAGAAGCCGGATTTAATGAGCCTGTTCTCACTAAGCGCAATGAAACTGTCCACAATAACATCCTGCGCGCCCAAGCCATTATTGCAGAATTACAAGCCAATCTCAATATGGAAGCTGGGGGGGAATTTGCCGCTACTATGTTTCGGTTGTATGATTTTATGCACCAACGGCTTCAGGAATCTAATCTTAAGAAAACTCCTGAACCCCTCAAAGACGTAGAAAAAATTTTAAAAGACATTAGCGAAGCCTGGCATCAAATGCTCACCCAAACGGAAGCCCCTCAGGCCAATTAACTTCTCTTTTCCACGCCTTCAACTCCATGGTCCATTTTTCGCCTCAGCTCACTAGCACCTCCAGCCCGCTCTCTTCAGAAGAGCGCCGCTTCTGGATGCTCATGGCCGAGTGCGAACGTTTGCTCAAAGAAGAAGCTTCTGCTATTCGCAAACGCGATATACCCTATCTAGAAGCTATTCTCATTCGGAAAGAAGCCATCGTCAGCGCTATTACAGTGTTAGAAAGTATTTTAGATAAAAAACGGCCCGATGCCCAAGAAAGCCAATTCCGCCTAAAAAGCCTCCAATCTTCACACGAAACCAATTTGGCCCATATCGACACTCTGCTCAAAGATCTTCAGGCAGAAAAACGTCAATTATCCCGCGAAAAACTTCAAAATAAAGTCATTTCAGGGGCCTATTATGGCGATATTACACTACCCTCCTCAACTTTGGGTACATTAGGGAACGCCTAAAAAAGCCGCTGAAAACTCCGTTACTTGGCTCAGCGCTTGAAACAAACTGCCTTAATTGAAGCTTGAAGTCCGCTCACCGGCGTTTCAACCTTTAGGGCATGGCGTTTTCGCGTTCAGTTGAGAATTTAATCGCCTCGCTACGTGGCCTACCTGGGAATAAAGCCCCATTTTCTCGTGCCCGACCAACAAAAGATATCGGGCTTATCTTAAGTAAAACCTTAAAAAAGTTTAACTTAGAGGCTCAGCCGATAGAAGCCACCTTAGCCAAAAACTGGAAGTCCCTACTAGGAGAGCACTTAGCTCACCGAGCCAACCCGGATGGCCTCTTGCAAAATGGCCGCCTCGTCATCCACGTGGGGAGTGCCGCTGTACGTACAGAGCTTAAATTCCAGGAAGCTGCTTTATTAAAAAAAATCCAAGCCCTCGAAGGCGGCAGCGCCGTCAAAGGATTCCTCTTTCGTTTATGAAAACAATTATTGGCCTAAAAGCCCTGCTTAGCATTGGCCTAGCCCTTTCTTCTGCTTCTTTGCAGGCTCAAACCCTTGAAGAACAGCTCAATTCACTCGAACAAGCTCAATATAGCAGCTGGCCCTGCCTGCAAGAAAAAGCTATTTACACGCTAGCCGGCGGTACCCCCGGGTTCATAGCCTCTGCTCTCTTAATTAAAGCAAAGACTAACCAGGAAGCAGATTCTCTACAACCCCTTACCCTCGGTATGGGGGTTATCGGTACGGCCATTGGTTATGCATGGGGCGCTTATACAACACCTGCTTGCTTTTTTGCTGAACTATCAGCCCTCACAAACACTTGGAAGGCTTTTCAGGTAGATTATCTATCAAGCGAAGATACTCAATCCCTTGCCACTTGCTTAGACAACGCAGGCTTCACAGCCGATAGCTCTGGCCAACTAAGAGGTCATCATTTATGGCCCATCATTTACCAGGACATTGGCAAACGGGCTTATCAAAATAAAACCCTGCTACTTCTCCTGGTCGAAATCCTCAGCCGCGCGCCTTTCTTAGCAAATGCTGCCGCCGCCAAAGCTCCATTAGCATTAGAAGACGGACAAACCTTACAATACAAACTCAGCGCAGCCGATATCGCCCTCATTCATGGGGACGAAGCCGCCTTATATGCCCTCGCCGCCTACGGGTCTTCTATAACCCCCACAGTGATGCAGCTCTACAAGCAAAGCACCCTCAATCTCTGTTTAAGCAAACCCCAGCCTGCAGATTTTGAAAAATGCTTAGACACAGTCGGGCTACTCAGCGAAAATCAACAACCCCCCGTCCCTGTGGTTATGTGGCCTCTCCTATGCCAGCAAATAGGGGCCCTAGTCATTCACAATAAACTCTATTTCCCTCATCTTATCGAAGTTGCAAGCCGGAGCCCCGCTTGCCTCACCCAAACTTTCCCCCTTTTAGCTGCAGATGGTACCCCAACGGGGCAGCAATTTAACGCGCTTGACCTTACCCTTTTACACGAAGACGCCGATGCTGCAATAGCCATTTATAGTCTCGGCGGCCAACTCTCTCCCTTTCTACTTGAAGCTTTCAATCATATGCCCCTAGCTAAGTTCGAACACTACCAAGCCTTTCTCGACACTATAGAAGCAGAAGCTACACATTCCCCGTAAACTCCTTTAGTTCCCTCTCTACCCCCCATGGCCAATATCCCTGCCAATTTTCTCTCAACCGGCATCGCCCGGGTAATGACGAATCAATCCATTGCCTCACTCGGGCAAGGACTCCCTACAAACTCAAGCTCCTTGCTACCGAGCGATGAAGGCCTCTCCCCTTCTCTAGAATATGCTAAAACGGCCCCTACCGTTCAAAACCGCGCGCTCAAAGTCCTCCAGCCAGATCTCGGCCCCCATCAAGACATCCTCCTCAGGGGAGAGTACAATAGCGTCGGCCAAAGCGTAAATGCCTTATTTAAAAACCCCTCAGCGGATTTAGTGGAACAACTCAAAGATACCGATGGCAGCGATTGGCTAGTCCAAGCCCTTCAATCCATCCTGCCAGATAATGAAGCTAATTTTGCCATTTTAGATTCCGGGGCCAATGCTTTACGCCCCGCTTAATAAAACCCACTTTATCAAAAACACTTGCGACCAAAAAAGACCGCTGCATAATACGTTTTTAAATAAAGTATCGAATATTCTAATTTCCAACCCCAGCGGATTATGAAGAGGCCCCATGCAGAATGCTTTAATTTTGAGGAATTTGTAGGACGAAGCGACGAATGTACATACGGTACTTAAGAAGCAACAACCGATCAAAAACTCATAAATCATGCATTATGCAGCGGTCTTCCTCATGCTAGGCTAAAACACCCCTCTTTAGCGTGACAGCAAAACAAAAAGCCTACCTCAATGTCCTGGCGTACACTTTTATGCAAAATGCAAAGTACGAACGGGCCCTCATCCTGTACCTTGCCCTCAAGCGGCTTTATCCCGGAGAGGCCGAGTACCCCTTGGCCCGTGCCTATATCTATATTCAAATGGGCGAATACCAAGCCGCCAAAGAAGAAGCCTTACTTGCAGAAAGCCTAGCAAAATCCGCGGCCAAACGTTACTTCGGGCGCCTTTTAACCAGCAAAGCCCTCTGGCATTTAGGAGAAGAAGCCCTCTCCCAACAACTGCTGATCGACTTTTTAGAAGAACAAAGACGCACGCAGGTCCAACCCCTTTCACCCGCATTAGCCTCCGCCGGCGCTCGCTTATAACATGCTAAAATTAATTGAAGAATGGATAAATAAGCTCACTCGTTATAACGATATAGCGCTAGCCTTACTCGTGGTCATGATCATCGCTTTGATGGTCATCCCGATCGAGCCTTGGCTATTGGATACACTGCTCGCGGTCAACTTGGCTTTATCAGTCTGCTTACTGATGATGTCCCTTTATATTCCGCGGGTACTGGCCTTCTCGACCTTTCCGAGCATGCTCCTGTTTACCACGCTGTTTCGGCTCTCGTTAAATATTACGACGACGCGTCTTATCTTAATTAAAGCACATGCGGGGGATATTATTAACACCTTCGGCAATTTCGTTGTCGCCGGCAACTTTGTGGTGGGTGCGGTTATCTTCACCATCATCCTGATTGTTCAATTTATCGTTATCACCAAAGGGGCAGAACGGGTGGCAGAAGTCGCCGCACGTTTTACACTAGACGCCATGCCCGGCAAACAAATGAGTATCGATGCAGACATGCGGGCCGGCACAATCGATATAGACCAAGCCCGTAAACGCAGGAGCGAGCTGGAAAAAGAGAATCAGCTCTACGGCTCTATGGACGGCGCCATGAAGTTCGTTAAAGGGGACGCCATCGCAGGCCTCATCATCGTGGCCGTCAATCTCTTAGCAGGCCTTGCCATTGGGATTTTGCAAAAAGGCATGCCCCTGGACAAAGCTGTTAAAACCTACTCCATTCTTACCATTGGGGACGGCCTGGTCACCCAAATCCCAGCACTCCTCATTTCCATTACAGCTGGTATCATCGTTACCCGCGTCGCGTCAGATGAAAATTCCGGCGGCCTCGGCTCAGAAATTGGCCAACAGCTGCTCTCTCAACCCAAGGCCCTATTAATTGGCTCAGGTATTATTGCCGCCTTTGCCCTCGTCCCTGGCTTCCCTAAGCCTCAATTTTTCGCACTTGCAGTCGGTATTTTCCTTCTCGGCTTTACCATGTCAAAAGCCAAGGCCTTAGCCGGTAAAAAAGGCCCCACGATTCCCGGACTCTCCCGCGATGGTCAAAAACAAACCCCAGAAGAAGCCAAAAAAGAAGGGGATTTTTCGGTTACTATCCCCCTCTTGTTAGACGTCGCAACCAATGTGCAAGAAGCCATTTCCGCAGACGAGCTCAACGAAGCCTTGATGGAAATCCGCAAAGCCTTGTATCACGATTTAGGCGTCCCCTTCCCGGGCATCCACTTGCGTTTTAACGATACCCTAGCCGCTGGCACGTACCAAATTCTTTTGCAAGAAGTCCCTATCTCTCAAGGGGAAATCCGCCCAGGCTACGTCTTAGTCAGGGAACAGGCGGACAATTTAAAAATGCTCAGGATCCCCGTTGTCATGGGGGACCCCTTCCTTCCCAATGTAGAAACCACGTGGGTCGAGGCCAGCTATTCCGAGCAACTCAAACGAGCCGGCATGCCCTTTTTAGATCCCGCTCAAATTTTAGCCTACCATATCTCTTACGTTCTCAAACGCTACGCGGCGGACTTTATCGGCATTCAAGAAACGCGTTTCCTGCTAGAGAATATGGAAAAACAATATGCGGAAATTGTCCGTGAAGTCCAACGTGTGCTCCCCGTTCAAAAAATTGCAGAAGTTTTCCAACGCTTAGTCCAAGAAGAAGTCTCTATCCGCAATTTACGCGCCATCTTACAGGCTTTAATCGATTGGGGCCAAAAAGAAAAAGAGCCCGTCTTACTCACAGAATATTCCCGCGCTGCGCTTAAACGCTACATCAGCTACAAATACAGCGCCGGCCAAAATATTTTAGCCGTCTACCTCCTTCAGCCCGAGGTAGAAGAAATTATGCGCAAGGCCATTCGCCAAACCTCTGCCGGCAGCTACTTGGCCCTAGAGCCTAAAATTGCCAAACAATTGCAAAACGCCATTAAACAACAAGTAGGCGATATCACAAAACTGCCTCAACGCCCTGTCTTGTTAACGTCAATGGATCTGCGCCGCTATACCCGCAAACTCATAGAACAAGACATCTACGAGCTCCCCGTCCTCTCTCATCAAGAACTAACAGAAGAAATTACCCTCCAGCCCCTTGGCCGCGTCGGATTAAATTAACTTTTACCCTCTATGGGCAAAGAGGAATGCTCAAACATTATGAGACCGCTGCATAATGCCTTTCTTTTGAGTTTTTGGTCGGTTGTCGTTCCTCGAGTACCGTATGTACACTCGTCACTCCGTCCTACAAATTCCTCAAAATCAAAGCATTCTGCAATCAGTCTTTTTATAATCCCGAGTTTTAAAATTCGAATTTTTTCTATGTTTGATTTAGCAACGCCATTATGCAGCGGTCTCATAATGCCCTGCCTTTTTCTTAAAAAACAGGGCTTATATTAAAAAGCAAAGATTTCTGTATCCCTTATATGAAGTAGCTCAATAAAGCAAAAAGCACCCAGCATTCTTCACTTTGAGTATCCTCATTTTTTGGATTAAAATAATTTTCAGCAACTGTATCAAACAATAAAGACACCGGAAGATGCTTGCCTATATGGCACGCCCTAGCTCCCCCGTGCCACTTCTCGCCACAATAGCGTGAAGAGCGAACCTTCCTTGTCTTACACACTAAAGTTTGCACAAAGTTAGTGATCGCATGCTTGATGTCTACGTCTATCTCAATATTATCTAAAGATATCAACAAACAAGCTTCTGCCAACGTCTTCACAGGCGTTAACAGACCTATAACTCTTAACAGCATTGTCAAATCCTCTCGACCGGAGCCCTCTCCCCTAGGCATTCCCTTACGAGCCATGAAAGAACGTCCCAATTTGGAGTCTTGATTCCGCGTCGTAAAAAAATCTTTTACTACTAAGTAAGTTGCATAATCTTGTTCGACAAACTCTTTCAACGTATTCACATCATCTGATGTCTTTAATATAAAAGATCTATCTATAACTTCACTTTGAAGTCTTTCAATCGAAGCTATGATATTTTCAGCTTCAAGCGAGCTAGTCATTAATTGAATGACATTCTCAACATTCCCACTCTCTAATGCGTCATAAAAAGAGTGAAAACCAGTATCTACTTGAGCAGCTTCCTCATATACATAAGGGCTACCATTAGATACGACCGCACCTGCGGTTAATGCACAAACAGCGAATATTGAATATAATGATTTCATGGGTTACGGAATTAATTTTAATAAATCGATAAATCAATAAATCAATAAAAATGAACGCCTTAATTGATCAACAAAGCAAGCTTTTTCTAAGTAAAAAATGGCAAATTACATAATGTTTTGATTTTAAGAAACTCATACATCACCTCATACTCTTTCCGATATTACGATCCCTACCTTAACACGCCAGGAACCAGGATTTGCTTTTTTCTGTAAATAAATTTATCCACAAAAACAAAATAAACATTGACAAGCAGTGTTTAAAAACCTTCTCGATCTCAAATACAAAGCTTATTGCGAAGGAGAGCAAAACCGAGAGAGTCTTGAGCAACTCGCTCAAGAATTCGACCAAGCTCATGGGGTAGCAATGGCTTATCTAGCGTACCCTTTTTACGATACGATCTTCAGTTGCTATACAAAAATCACCTCAACGCAGATCGCTCTATTAGAAGTCATTATTGAAACTATAGAAAAAGCTCCTGCAGGTTCACCGTTTATACGCAGCTACAAAGAATTAGCTCACTCAAAAGCCTTACTTGGCGAGGCCCAAGAGCTTTTCAACAATCAACAATTAGATCCCGATTTTCTTAGCCCAGAGTGCAAAGAAAGAATTGCTAAATACAAAGAAGCTACAGCTAACAACCACTTTAACACAAAAGCCCTAGAATCAACAGAACCCACTCAAACAACATCTACATATAAAAGAGCCCTCATTTCCACTTTAGCTGCACTCACTTTCACTACATACACTTACTATATATGGACTGAGTATCAGGCACGCCGGGGTTTCTTTGCTAACATCGGGCGCTAATACCACAACGTCTTACAATAGAAGCACACAACGCCTGCAGCTCCTTCCGTTTCTGCCTCTTCTAATATCTCTGGCGACTCCTCCTCTTGCTCATTAACCAATGAGGCTTCATCAGATGACAGGCCCATCTACCATCGGTACCTCATCTAAGGCCTCCGGCACTATTTCGCGCTCTGCAACCGCTACTGCCTCACTCACCCCTGCCACCGTTACTGTCTCTTGCCTTAAAGCAGCCACAGGCAATGCTTCTACCGCCACCCTCTCCTCAATCCCCCAAAAACGAAGGAGGATACCCACCACCCGCTCCGCCTCACGGATAAGGTCCTGCTTGTTTTTTAAAAGAACAAACAACTTCTGACTATGCCCCGCTTCAGGAGCCGTTATACTGCCTTGAAAAACGGTTAACCCTTTTTCGCGCGCGCTCACAGCTTCCACATTGCAACTACCTACAGCAATATCTTCACCCCCTTCCGTACGAATAGCCCGTAACATCGCTTTTTGTTCAATAAAATCCAGTAACCGTTCAACACGAAAAGTAGAACCCACAAACAAAGGCTTAGCTTTGGTTTTTTGCAAAAGAACAGCCTCTACAGTAGCAATAAAAGCAAATGGGGTAACATCAGGCATAAGGCTTAAAATAAAAATTATAACCGCTTTTGAGGGGAAAACCTCCCGGTTATCTTTAATCTACCATGATTTCCTTTATAAACGGAAGAAAACATTTGCATTACGATCTATCAAAAGCAAAGTCTCTTATATTAAGTGCCCAGTGCTTAATCTGCTTTATAATAATCATAGCTAGTTATAATCTACCTATATCGGCTCATCAGGCAGATTATTTAACCTGTAACACCCTTTTCTTTTTTCACCCATAATCCAGCTTTAGCCTCACCCTCAAGCTCACTCACACTACTATGGAGATCCGGATCGCAGAACAAGTCCTTCTCTTGGCCCTCAACGAAACATCTGGCAAAATTTATCCCCTGCCGGATCAATATTTAGATTACGCAATCGCCGGCGCTCTCCTGATGGAGCTTGTTTTTAAAGAACACGTCCGCTTGCACCAAGGCATGCTGAAGACGTTGACCCCGGCCCCAACCGGTGACGCCGTTCTAGACAAAATGATGGCCCTACTGCCCGTTCAAGGGGATTCAGAGGCCGCCAGTGTCGCCTTGGCAGATCTTGCAGCCCATACAGGAGCCTTAACTCCTCTTTTATTGGAAGACTTGGTTAAAAAAGGCGTCTTAGAGCAAGGCTCCTACCGCTATTTATGGTTCTTTACGGAGCCCACCTTCCCCGCTCACTCTATTGCGGAAACAACCGCTATCAAAAAGCACATCCGGGAAATCCTTTTTCAAGGCCGTACCCCTACGGAAAACGAAGCCGTCCTCATCGGCATTGCCCATGTGTGCAATTTACTAAGCCACCTCTTTAGTCCGGAAGATTTAAAAGCGGCCGAGCCCCGTATCCGCAAATTAATCCGCTTCGAGATTATTAACCACGTCCTTTCCAACGCTCTGGGGGAATTTCAAAATACAGTCCTTACTACCGTCGCCAATATAGGCATGTAGAGACCACTTGCAGAATGCATGATTTTCAGCCCTTACTACGTTCGGCGTACGCACCTACCTTTAGTAGGCTTACGTGCGCCTCGCTCGCAATCATCTAAAAATCAAAGCATTCGGCAAGCGGTCTCGTTATGCGGTAGTCTCATATAGAAATATCCCTTAGGCCTTCTAGCCTTTATTGATCCCGTTTGTGTTTACCCCGATAGAAAACACACAGGCAATAGCGCCCCACAAACCCCTCGCAGCTCCGGTTGACAGGGGTTTATGGTATCTAAAGTCTGCCTTTAAGGCCCTTGTAATAGCCGATCCACG
>JANYEO010000029.1 GCA_025363025.1 Opitutia bacterium | reverse complement strand
GCAACTTGGGAGGCCTTGGGGGGGCAGTCCTATGTCTTTAATGGGCCGCGCTCTACCCCTCAGCTCAGTTTTAGTGTACGGTATTTGAAGGCAATGGCGGGTGTTGTTATTACGGCTAGCCACAACCCTCCCCATGATAATGGCTTTAAGGTATATTTTGAAGATGGAGGGCAAATTGTTTCGCCTCATGCAGAGGGTATTATGGCTGCAGCTCAAGCAGTTGATTTAAAAGAAATAGCGCCTTTTTTAACGGCCAAAGGAGAGCGTGTACATGTATTGCCGCATAGTCTTGATGAAGCTTTTTTGAATGTACTGCATAGCTTAGTCTTAAATCCTCAGGTATTTGAACAGGCTCGGCCAAAAATTGTTTTTTCAAGCCTACATGGCACAGGCCAGGTAAGTGCAGTCCCGGCTTTGCGGCGTTTAGGGGTTGAGCTTTTTGAAGTGCCGGAGCAAGCCATAATGGATGGACGTTTCCCCACAGTACGCTCGCCAAATCCGGAGAATGCAGAAGCTTTGACTCAGGCAGTATTACTCGCCGAACGTGTGGAGGCTGATGCTGCTTTAGCGACAGACCCGGATGGGGACCGGATGGGGGCGGCTATTCGGAGGCACGATGGCAGTTATCATTTATTAACGGGAAACCAAATAGGGACAGTTTTAGCGGAACACCGCATCCGTTCTTTAAAAGCGCAGGGTTGGCTGCCGGCAGAAGGCTCCCCCCGCGCTGCTTTTATTAAGACATTTGTCACAACACCCCTGCAGGCTGCTTTAGCTAAAGCGCATGGGCTGAAAGTGGTGCAAACACTCACTGGGTTTAAGTGGATCGGCGCCAAGCTGCATACTTATGAAAAGGCCCTTAAGGCT
The DNA here is from genome assembly GCA_025363025.1 of Opitutia bacterium. Taxonomy (GTDB): domain Bacteria; phylum Verrucomicrobiota; class Verrucomicrobiia; order Opitutales; family JANYEO01; genus JANYEO01. The sequence goes on along the minus strand of JANYEO010000029.1, from coordinate 4,265 downwards.
CATATGTTTGAGGCGGAGGGGGTAGCGCTTGACTATGATCATACGGACCCTGCTACGCGAGCGGCCCTTCACCAACGTTATAGTACATTTTATGTCTTTGGTGGGGAGGAAAGCTATGGGAGTCTGGCAACAGATAGCGTGCGGGATAAAGACGCATCTGGCGCTTGTGTTTTATTTGCCGAGATGGTGGCCACACTGAAGGCCCAGGGTAAAACAGTAGAACAATTCTTAGATGAAATTTATTTGGCGCATGGTTATTACGAAGAGGCCTTAGTAAATTTGATGCACGAAGGGGCTGCCGGGGCTGCGAAGATCCACTCTATTTTAGAAGGTTATCGTAATGCGCCGCCAAAGGAAGTGGCGGGCTTAAAGGTTGTTAAAGTAACAGATTTTGGCCGAGAGCAAGTGATTGATGCTGATGGAGAGGTGATTCCTTTTCAGGATTTTTTTATATTGGAGCTTGAAGATGGCTCTTCTTACGCCGTCCGGGGTAGCGGGACAGAGCCTAAAATTAAATTTTACTGCTTCGTGAAAGAGTTAGCAAAAAATGTAGCTGACCTGCCGCTAGCCAAAAAACGAGCGGCAGAGAAGATAGGGAAGCTCAATCAAGCGTTATCCTAGCTCGCCTAAATACCGCTCCGCTTCGATAGCGGCTTGGCAGCCCATGCCGGCTGCAGTAATGGCTTGCCTGTAAATATGGTCTGCACAGTCTCCTGCAACGTATACGCCAGGGATGCTGGTTTTGACCTGGCTGCCCGCTTCGGTTAAGAAGTAGCCATTAGGGTCTAATGCTAAAGTTCCTTTAAACGCGGCTGAATTAGGAATATGGCCAATGGCAATAAAGACACCTTTGCAGGCAATCTCTGTGAGGGCCTGTGTGCTTACGTCTGCTAATTTAATACCGCAAACAAGGCCTGCGGCATCTGGTAAAATGGCTATAGGCGTATGGTTCCATACAGGAACAATCTTAGGGTGCTTTAAGACGCGTTCTGCCATAATTTTGGACGCTCTTAGGCTATCTCGCCGGTGGACAAGGTAAACTTTACTTGCAAAGTGAGTGAGGAAGAGAGCCTCTTCGCAGGCAGAATCCCCCCCGCCGAGTACAACAACATCCATCCCACGGTAGAAGGCGCCGTCGCATGTTGCACAGGTCGTCACACCTTTGCCTCCGTACATTTCTTTTTCCCCGGGGATGCCAAGGAGTCGAGGGGAAGCCCCCGTTGCGATGATAACTGTTTGGGCTGAGTAAGTCTTCGTTTTAGAAAAAAGCTGCTTTGCGGGGCCCGTTAAATCGCAATGGGTAATGTCGTCATTTTCGAAGCGCGTCCCAAAGCGTTCGGCTTGTTTACGCATGCGTTGAGTAAGCTCAAACCCATCTACGCCTTCAGGGAAGCCGGGATAATTTTCTACCTCTGAGGTCGTGGTGAGCTGTCCGCCTGGCATGCTGCCTTCTAAGATTAAAGGGCTCAGGTTTGCCCTGGCTGCATATAAAGCTGCTGTAAGGCCTGCACAGCCACTGCCGAGTATTAGTACTTTTTCCACAATCATTATTTTTTAAACCTTACTATAATAAGCCGTACGTTAGTTAATTGCGCGTATCTGAGAAATATTCAACGAGGCCTTCTGTGTTAGGAGCCATTGCGCGTTCGCCTACCCTCCAGTCACTTGGGCATACTTCGCCATGGTTTTCAAAGTGTTGTAGGGCATCTACTAGGCGCAAGGCTTCGAGGACACTACGGCCAATGGGCATATTATTGACAGAGGCGTGTTGAATAACCCCTTGTTTATCAATTAAAAAGAGTCCACGGTACGCAACGAGTTCCCCCTCTGCGGAAAAGGTGCCACCGGGTTGGATGATGTAACGCCCCGCGAGTACACCATAAGCAGCGGCAATAGTTTTATTAACATCGGCAACCAGCGGGTAATTTATTCCACCAATACCGCCTTGTTCTTTAGGGAGCTGGAGCCATGCCCAGTGAGAAAATTCTGAATCGGTTGAACACCCTACGATTTGTACGTTACGTTCTTCAAAGGCTTCGCGGTGGGCCTCAAAAGCGTGCAACTCTGTCGGGCAGACAAAAGTAAAGTCTTTGGGGTAAAAGAAGAAGGCCACATACTTTTTGCCCAAGTAGGCTTCAAGGGAGAAATGTTCTTCGATCTTGCCTTGCATGACGGCACGGGCCGAGAAGTGAGGTGCTTTTTGTCCAACGAGGGTTGCCATAATGATAAACGAATTGCTAGATGCTGAAATAAATGAGACTTTATAAGTGACCCTAATTCTCACTGTTTTTTTCTTAAGGGTCAATATTCCTTCCTTATTATTATTCATGCGCTTTACCGATACGCATACTCACCTGCTTTCTTTCTTGAAAAATAGCACTTTGACCGCTGTTTTATTGCGTGCAAAAGATTTAGGCGTTCACCGACTTATAACCATTGGGACGAGTCAGGAAGATTGGGGTCTTTATCAACAACTCGCGACTGAAGCTTCAAGCACTATTCAATATACAGTTGGTTTGCACCCGTGTTACGTGGAGGAGGGGTGGGAGGCTTCTGTTGAGCGCCTCGAAGGGTTTTTTAAGCAAAATAACCAGGCGAAGCCTTTTGGGCTTGGGGAAATTGGCCTAGATGGCTTCCATTTGCCTGAACAGGCTGATCTCGCAGCTCAGGTACTGGCTCGTCAAGGTGAAGCTTTTGAGGCTCAGCTTGCGTTAGCCAAGCGTTTAGATGTACCTGTGGTCGTGCATTCGCGAGGTCAATTTGACGCATGTTTAGCGGCTATTGATAAAAGCGGTATTAACCCAGCGCGTATTGTCTTCCACTGTTTTGTTGAAGGGGTGTCTGCTATGCAGGCATTGATAGACCGGGGCATTTGGGCTTCGTTTACGGGGGTTATAACTTATAAAAATGCTGATAACGTGCGGGAAGCTTTGAGCCTTCTGGGGCCTGACCGGCTAATGATTGAGACAGATGCGCCTTATTTAACGCCCACACCCCATCGTGGAAAGCCGAATGAACCTGCCTATTTGGTGCATACAGCGCAGGCCTGTGCTCAGGTGTTGAAAATTCCTTTATCTGTATTCAGCGAGAAGACAGAAAAAGCAGTGGCAACGTTTTGGGGTCTCTAATGGGTTAAACTGCGGCTGCAGCCCCAGCGTAGATGCTAATACGTGTTGCATTGGGACCGATGAGTTCTTGCGCTTTTCGTAGGGCCCGGGCCGTTGATAGAGTGGGGTTATGATGGTTGTCGGCAAAAATATGATCTCGTCCGATAACGTCTATAAGGCCGGAGCGTTTAAAGATTTTTAAAACATCGCGCCGGGCTTCGCTGACTAAGAGCACACGTTCTTTGTCCTTCATGTGGCCGACTAATTCTTCTAGAGCGAGTACACTTGTTGCATCCAGGTGATAAGCGTTTCTCATTTTAAGGATAACAACTTTGAGGTTTTTGTCCTCACAGACCCGGCGGATTTGATCGTGGAAGAGGTCTGCCGCGCCAAAGAAGAGATTCCCTTCAACGTGCACGATGGAGATCCCGATATCGACTCTAGGGTGGGCCGCATCCATTTCGGTTAATTGGCCGGCTTCATTAAAGGTATATTCTACCATCTGTGGGGTTGAGGCCGTGCGCAGGAAAAGAGCGATGGAGATGACTACTCCAAAGTAAACCGCACTGTCTAGGGGGAAAAGTAGCCCGGCAATAAACGTAGTGATAAAGACAATTGCATCAGACGGGGTAGAGCGCATGACCACGCGAATGGCATGGCGGTTAACCATAGCACAGCCAACAATAATGATGAGGACCGATAGGGTAACGATAGGTATGTGGACGGTAAAGGGCCCCAGGAGCCCTGCGATAATGAGACAAAAGCCGCCGCTAAAGGCATTGTTAAGGGCAGTGCTCCCCCCGCTTTTCCAGCTTAAAGTAGAGCGTGTGGGGGAAGTAGAAGCGGGCATTCCTCCAAAAAAACCACATCCTAAGTTCGCGAGCCCCATAGAGAACATCTCTTGGTTAATATCAAATTTTTGCCCGGCCCGCGCAGATAGGACTTTGCCGATAGAGGCACTCTCTAGTAAGCATAGTAGGGAAATGGCTAGGGCAGAGCTTGCTAAACGGCCTAGTGCTAGGAAATCAATCGTGGGCAGTGTGATAGGCCAATCGGCAATATTAATGGGCTCTATGTGGTGCAACTCCCATCCGATAAATTCAAACCTGGGGCTTTGGGCACCTGCTTTCACATTGGTGGCGGTGCGGGCAATCGTTC
>JANYEO010000025.1 GCA_025363025.1 Opitutia bacterium | reverse complement strand
CAGCAGAAGTCAATGAAATTGCCCTTCCTGTTACCTCAGAACCTGCAGCCCAAGCCGAGTAAGCTTGTATTATCCTCATTTATCGAACGTTATAAACGTGATGAAAAAAACCGCCAAGGCATACATCCTGGCGGTTTTTTGCTGCTTATTTTGCCCGCCTTTTATTTACGGGGGGGATCCACAATTCCCAACTCAGCTCCCCGTCCCTCAACTATCTACAGAAGCCGCTAGCCAAGCCCTCTCCCGCTTTAAAAGCCAACACCTAGCGGGGGACTTTGCCTTAAAAATTGCCCTAAAGCCCATCGGCCGTATTCCTGGCACCCCTTACGAAGGCCTTTTCATGGGCACCCAAGGCCCAACAGGTGCTATGGCTCAGCTAGTCATTACCCCTGCTGCAGCTAGCAATAAAGCGGCCCCTAGCGCACCTGCCCTCACCTACCGCCTCTTAATAAAACAAGGAGCAGAGCCAGCCTTATGGGTCAAACTCAATGAGGAGCCCACTCAAGCCCTAATACCCAGCAGTTGGCTCACCCCCTTGGTTTCCGGCCTACCCTATACGCCTTTCGACCTCCTTATGCCGTTTACCCATTGGCAAGGCACCTACATAAAATCAGAACGTACTAATGGCCGCATCGTCCACCGCTTTCGGATGATGCCCTCCGCCCCTCTCCTAGAGGCTTGCCCAGCACTAGGCCCTGTTATGCTGGGGATAGATGGCGGCTTTTACACCCTCATCCGTGCAGAGCTTTTAGATACCAATGGGCGTCCCAAGCGCACCTTAAAAGTAGGAAGCTTTAAAAAAGTTAAAGACCAATGGATGATTAAGACGATGGAGCTTACCGACCATACAACCCGGGCCAAGGCAGAGCTTAGCCTCCAAGCAGCCGCTTTAAGCCTCACTTTCCCCACTAGCTTCTGGCTCCCCAGTAGCCTCGAAAGCCCCCTCCCGGTTATCCCGCGTAGCGCTTTTTCCGCCTTGTAGAGGTACATAAGGCTCGGGCATTGGTTTAGCAACTGCTTCTTGATAAAAGGCTTCCACTGCTTCTGCTTCAATTCCCATTTTGTGCTGGCAAAACTCCTTCATATCCCAAGCCAGTGGGGCCTTATACTCATATACGGCCTGCTCCCCTTTATCATCGGTAGTAAAGACAAGCTTCGCCGCATGTAGGGCCTGGCGCCGCATGGCTAAACGCTCTGAGAGCCTATCCGTCCACCCTTTTTCTGCAAATTCAAGAAAGAGCGTAGCATCCCCCCCATAAACTTTATCCCCCACAACTGGGGTGCCAATATGCTCTGCATGGGCACGTATCTGATGCTTACGACCTGTTACAGGCAGGACGCGGGCCAAAGTAAACCCATTTTTAGTCACAATCGGGTCAAAGTACGTACGAGCGGAAACTGCACTGTGAGAGCGTCTTACCGTCTGCTTCACGTAAACGGGGCTCTCCATATCGCGCGCCAACGGGCCTGTCACCCAAAGTGGCTCTGCAAGCTCACCCGTGAGTAAGGCTATATAAACTTTCTCGACCCGCCTTTCTTGTAGGGCCATTTGGAAGAGCCGGGCACTTTTTTTGTGCTTCGCCAGTACAATGAGGCCACTTGTTTCCCTATCCAAGCGGCTAACTAGGTGAAGAACGGCATCCCCACTGCGTTCCCGGCAGGCACCCACAAGGCTAGAGCAGGGGCCATTCTTAGAGGGGTGGCAAACAACCCACCCCGGTTTATCCACAACCATCACATGCTCATCTTCTTGCAAAATCCAGGTTTCTAATTCTGCTAAATCAATAAGCTCACTCTCTGCTAAAAATACCGGTTCTCTCAAATAGCGCCAATTCATCCAACGAACCTGGCATAGAATAATTTCCTGACAAACTTATTAAAGCAAAACTAAGAATGCATTCTTAGAAAACCTTATTAAACTGTACCACTGTACTAGTATGCTGATACACTTTCGAGCATTAAACTGTGCTACCGTACTAGCACGTTGATACACTTTATTGCCTGAAAACTGTACTAGCATACTATTACAGTAGCACAGTTATTATCCCACTGCGTGTGATAATAATTACGCAGTATTTTTTTAAATAAACAACCGACCAAGAACTCAAAAGAAAGATATTCTTCAGCGGTTTTCAAAAAGCTGCGGTTTATAAAAGAGCACCCTCAAACTATTCAAACATACTAAAAAAGTAGACCCTTCGTGCGCCATGACCCCAATAGCCAAAGGGATAATGCCCATCAGGGAGCTTACAATCATACAAACAATCGTAACTATCGATATAGCAAGGTTTTGTCGAATAATACCCCGGGCATGACGGCTCAACCGATAAGCGGCTAAGAAGAGGTCTATCCGGTCATTCATAAGAACAACTTCACTTTGCTCAAGGGCGGCATCGCTCCCACGAGCCCCCATGGCCACGGCCACGTCTGCTGCCGCCAGCGAAGGGGCATCATTGACGCCATCCCCCACCATAGCCACGACAAAACCCTCAGCTTTACAGGCTTGCAAGGCTGCCACCTTCTCATGGGGCTTCAGGCCTGCCTTAACGGTTTTAATGCCAATCCGCTGAGCTACAGCATTGGCTGTCTCAGCCCTATCCCCGGTAAGCATGAGAGTTTCTATCCCCAATTTCGCTAATTCAGCGAGTACTGGAGCGGATTCCAGGCGAATTTGATCCTTAAGTAAAAGCCGGCCTAAGGCATCTTCTGCAATAATCCACACCTCGGAATATTCAGGCCCAGGCTCAGGCAGTGCCCTAGCCCAATGGAGCAGGGGCCCTTCTTGCAAAAGCTCCCGCCGGCCTAAAATAACAGATTTACCCCCTACAACCCCTTGCAACCCCATGCCTGTTAGAGACTTAAAACTATCAACAGCCGTAGGCTCTAGCCCCTGCTGACGCCCATGCCGCACAATAGCACGGGCTAAGGGGTGGCTCGCATGGGCCTCCATACTCAGAGCCATTTGCAGCATCTCTTTTTCCCGGCCAGGCGGAAAGCTCTCAATACTTTCGACCGCTAGGTCTCCTGTCGTTAAGGTGCCTGTTTTATCAAGCGCGACACAGGTAACCTCTGAGAGCCGCTCAATTGCTGCACCCCCGCGGAACAAAATCCCTTTCATGGCCCCCCAGGCGATTCCCGCTAAGATAGCTGACGGAATAGAGAGGACTAATGCACATGGGCTAGCTACAACAAGCAGCGTCATCGCCCTATAAAAAGCCGAGTAACCCTCAGGCGTATTCGTAAAGGGGCTAATACCAAAACCCAAATACCACACAAAAAACATAACAGCGGTAAGCGTCAAAATACCCAGCGTGTAACGCGTCCCAAACCGCTCTGTGAAGCGCTGGCTAGGGGCTTTTAAATGCTGAGCCTCTTGAATTAAGCGAATGATTTTTTGCAGCGAACTCTCCGAGGCTGACTTTAAAACCCGCATCTGAACACTCCCCCAAAGATTAAAGGTACCACTATAAACCATATCCCCTATGCGTTTATCAACGGGTACAGACTCCCCGGTAAGGTTCGCTTCATCTGCTGCGCTTTCCCCATCAAGGATGGCGCCGTCGACTGCAAATAGCTCCCCTGGCCGCACGCGAAGGATATCGCCTGGGGCAATTTGGGCTATGGGAATGCGCGTTTCCTCTCCGCTGGCCTCGATCTTCCAAGCGGCCTCAGGGACTTTTTTAAAGAGGGCGTCTATCCCCTTGCGTGTACGATACAGTGCAAATGCTTCCATCGCTCCTGAAGCGGAAAAGAGAAACAATAGAAGCACCCCCTCCCGCCAAGCCCCTATAAGACTGGCTCCGATGGCAACCATGATCATGAGGAAGTGGATATCAAACTGCCCCTTAGGTATCTTTTTTGCGATATCGTGTAATGCATCCCAGCCGCCTGTGAGGAAGGCCAAGGCATAAAAAACGGGGGGTAACCACACGGCTCCAAATACTTGTTCCTCTGCCAAATAGCCTAAGAAACCTAAGAGCCCACAGGCCGCAGCTAAGCCTGCAAGAACCTCCCAATCATGCTCATGGCTACAACACCCACCTGCCTTAAGCTCTGGCCAAGGAAGTGTGCGCCATTGCCAGAAGCTAGGAGCCGTGGTGCACGAGGGCTTTTCTAAAATAAAAACAGCCCCTTCCTTACGGACAGAAAAAGCTTTAGGCAAAGGATCCGCTGCCGCATCAGGCGTTGCAATTTTAGCCTCTATCGCACGCAGTGTACGGGCAAGCTCCTCCTCTAGGGCGGCTAAGTCGACAATGCCAAGAGTAGCGACTTCGATCGTTCGTTTAGTCGGGTTAAACCGGATAGCCTCCGCTGAGGATTGCTCTCTCAAAAAGGCGGCAAGCCCCGGTAACCACGAAGCTGAATCGTTTTTAAAATGAAAATGGGGAAGCTGCATAGTACTTAAAAATCTTAATCCCTAAACCCTAAGGCCTATGGCTAGACTACGTCCACCCAAAAGCAGACCTCTGTCAGAATGCATTTTTTGTGAGTTGGATTATTCAACAAAATAGAGAGAATTTTAATTTTCAAACTTTCGCGATTATGAAGAGACCGATTGCAGAATGCTTTGATTTTGAGGAATTTGAAGGACGGATTGACGAGTGTACATACGGTACTCGAGGAATGACAACCGCCCAAAAACTCATAAATCATGCATTATGCAGCGGTCTCACGAGACAAACGCGAGAAATTTACCTCCGCTGAGGATTGCGCCCTCTTGGGAGAGGGACAGGCGCCTAATGCGACATGCCAAGGCGCGTCATCTCGGCCTTAACTGCAGTGGCATCGCCAGGAGTTAATTTATTATAATAGGGTTCTCTTTCGTTTACATTAATATCGCCTAAAATTCTAACTGCAGCATCGAGCGTCCGCAAGCATGGAATCATTGCTTGAAGAAGCGCTTGTCCTTCTGGCCCTCTATAATGCATCATTTGCAACACCTCAATCTGCTTATCTGAGATTAGGTTGTAGATAAAGCTTCCAAATTCCTGAATAGAGGCTTTTGCCAAAATAAAACCAGCCAAGCCATCTCCCTTACTATTCGGTAAGGCCAATAAATCTTGGGCAACCTGGAGGGGCCGGACGGGCGGTATCAGTTTGAATTCCGGCGCGGGCCGATTTTCACGCAGCTCCTGCTCGCGGATGAAATCAATCGCGCCACGCCGAAGACGCAGTCCGCACTGCTGGAGACA
>JANYEO010000014.1 GCA_025363025.1 Opitutia bacterium | reverse complement strand
CTCAGTTTTGGAGTGGCGCGCACGAAGCGCTCGTTGCTCAAAAATGTTTTGCGGAGCGGCGTACATAGTATGTAGAAATTTTAAATTTTTTCACTTATTAAAAGTCCCCTAAACAGGCCTCATAGTGTTGTGACATTTGTTTTGGGCCACCTTGTATAGACTCTTTCCGCGTACACAGACGAGAGATGTCCTTTTATGGCCCATTTTCCGTACATTCCAGTACAACGGTATGTTATTTCATTTTATTTTAATTTAACTTTTTTCTTTCGAAAATATTTTCTTTAGGAAAAGTTTTTTTTATAGAAAACATTTTATTTTCTTCAACATACTTGTCTGTAAGAGTCTATGTGATAGCGGTGAGAGAAAGCGGAAGACAAGACCGGCGGGCTTCGACCGTCGGTCAGAGGGATGTGTGCGAAAACGGCGGGGTTTCTTTGGACCTTTACAAAGGTTAAACTCATACAGTGTACTCATACCATTGGGCGCCGGTCAAAAACAACAGCTTTCATTTGCGTAGCATAAATTTAATATATTATTTGAGTTGATGTTTATGCCAAAGCAGCATTTAAAAACATTGCACAGCAACAAGCAACAATGCGTCACAAACCAAGCTAATACAATATTTTTGTTCGGGATTTACACATTACTTGTTTTTTCCTTGTTTCTTTATTTTGACCTACTTGCATTCTGCAGTAACACAAATATTGTCAAATAAAGATTTCCGTCTATGCCGATTGCGATCACCTCTGAATGTCACCAAATTTGAAATTGAGTTATGCTTTTTGAGACATCCAATGAATGATTACATTTTCATATACTTTTCCATCGTTTGCATTCAACGTTACTTAGGTGCATCCAATGTTCGCTACTGCGTAGTTGTCGCAGCTATCGCCGGTTATTCCACAGCACTTTTTGTGGAGCCCTCCGTTGCATGCTGTCTCTGCAATGCAAACGCTTCATACTCCGTTACTAAAATTCGTTTTTTTTTTCATGTAGCATGTTTTTTCGCTTCTTCTTTTCTGCTTTTTTTGAATTTCGCTGGGACGTTTCCACATTGTGCAACTTACTGAAGCTGTCAGCTGTGTGGCTTCCGCCGCAGCCACTCCAGGTGTTGCAGGCAGTCTATAAAAGTTTGATTTTGTTTTCTTTTTTTTGTCGTTTTTGAGCTATTAATAGATACGACGGACTTATTGATGTGCACACCTGCACGTTTCTCCGGAACCTGTCCTGTTATCAATAACCTTTCGCCGCTTACTATTTTTACCGATGGCGAATCTGTTTGAGTTACGAAAACCCAACACCCTAAACATTCTGCCACGGACAGATGTCGCGTTCGCTCCCCGTGGGCAGTATTTATATGTACTATGTACTGTCTCAACTTTCAAACTCGTAGAAAGTAGACAGTAGCCCCATCGTTTCTTTGGAACGTCACTCGTTGCAAATTTCACTACAAAAAAATGCTAAAAAGAAACACAGTTTTTTTGGATTCGAAAAATATTTTTAAATTTGTTTAGAAACTTATTTTACAATCTCAATTTCACTGTTTTTGGATTTACTGTAATTTGCAGGAGAATTTATTTTTTGCTGTTTATTGGAATCCTATACTTAGCCTATACATGTACAGGGTGGTGCTTAAAAATGGCACCCAGGTCAGAAAAAGAGATAGTGACAAGAACAATCAAAACGCTTAGGGCAGCGTCGGGCAAGTGCCTTTCTGTATTATGAACTATCTAGAGCGACGGATGAACTGAGGGTGAATTGTGAAAGGGGAGTTATTACAGGGTTTGGCGGTCGTCTTTGGAGATATAATGTAGAGTGACTATTGCAAATGAATGTGGTCATCTCGCCAGCAAAGCTCTTACCATACACCAATAGTTGCAGTTGCCGCCCGACGGGCAGTTCGCGCAATTTGACGTGCAATCTGCCTGTTGCGATCGGACGCTGAAACGGTAGAGGAAGTCGTTTTGGTAGCCGTGTTCTGTGCCGGCGCCGATGTAAAACGCGATCAGACACGAAAAAACTTGAGCCAGATTCCTTGCTTTCGAGCTCTCAAAATGACTTCCTCTACCGTTTCAGCGTCCGATCGCAACAGGCAGACTGCACGTCAAATTGCGCGAATTGCCCGACGGGCGGCAACTGCAACTA
>JANYEO010000265.1 GCA_025363025.1 Opitutia bacterium | reverse complement strand
CTGTCTGTACAATAACATGTGTGACGAGGAACACCTCAAGTCACTTTCAATTGCTGGCCTCAATGCCATTATGTTATGTATATGTGCATTTTAATGAAATGTGCCCGGTGAAGGGAAAAATAAAAATGGTGAAAATTGGTTTGGTTTGGTTCTTTAACTCTCAAGGGAGCAAAGGCTCTTGAGAATGGATTATTGGGTGATTAAATAAGACGTCAAGTTTGGTTTAAGTGTGTTCTAGATTGACGCGGCTGTCTGGGCGGACCTGAGGGTCCGGTCAGGGTTCCTATCTACGGAGGAGGATCAAGAACGGCCAACGAATCCGTAAGTTATTCGAATCTTCCGGTTTTGCCTAAGTGGGCGATTGACGCTACGCTTTTCTCACCCCAGCGAGTCAATTCTCCAGCTGAGGTTTTCAATTAAGGGCACGACATCGCCAACGGATCAAAGGCGCCCCTGGATTCTCCTCAAGCGGTAGGTACCATTCCCTGAGCGTTTGCGCTAGGGGAATTTTAGTTCGCTGCTGCTGCTGCGAACGCATCCCCGTGCGCGCGCACGGACAAAGAGGAGGCCATCATCCTGGGCCGCTGCTGCCGAGGACTCTAGCTCAGTGGCTGCTGCCGGCGAGCGCACCTCATAGGCGACAGCAATCCTGGGGAGAAGTCTCGCCCGCCGCCCAGCCCCGTCAGACTTTAGTGTAGCTGCTGCTAACGTATGTTGTTGCAGGCCGTGGCTACACGCACCGACGCCGGCGGGCGCGCGGGCAAGAACCTACTGCGGCGCGGGCCGTATCCCTTTCCTCGAAGGGTGTGCCTGGCCCTCGTGGTTGGCATCACCTTCGTGGAGGGAGCCGGCCCGCGATCTGCGATTACTACAGTTGCTGTGAAGACTTTGTGGCAAGAGGCGGGGGCCGGCCGGGGCATCCGCATGGCTGGCCGACGTGACTGTTGCTCAGCCCGCCAGCAGATGGACCGATCGGATACCGCACCTCGAGCTTCTCTGCCTCTGGCGCCGGCGGCGGCGGCGCCGCCGGCGCCCAAGGCGACTGACAAGAAATGGCCCGCGTGGGCGAGGAATGTTCCGTTAAGCTAATCTTATTGTTCGTTTGTTTGTTTGTATTTTATGTAAGGTATTAAATTTGTTTGTTGTTTTTGAACGAATTATCCGGGCTCAAAAGTTTCGTTTGCGTCCATGTTTTTGTCGGGCGGCAAATTCGTGTCCGGGATTGTCGTTTGTGCTTTAACAATTTGTCGTTCAATTAACCTGTCAACGTTCCGAGTTTTTAGTTTCTGAAACTTTGTCAGTTCTTCATCCCAGTCAGCTGGCAACCGATAGTCCAAGTTGTTGTCAAAGTATGGTTTGAGGTAGTCAATGTGCGCAATTTTCTCATGACCGTAAACGCAGTGACGAATTCTGGCGGCTCTGGTGTATAGCGACATTATCATGTAAGGACCTTCGTATTTTGGTTTTAGAGCTCTAGGAACGCCCTGAACGACGGTTTTAGATAAGATCTTCAGCAGCACCAGCTGTCGTTCTTCAAATGCTTTTGGCGTGCGGTGTGAGTTGATGAACGCCATGTTCTTTGCTCGCTGGGCGTCTCGAGCGTTGCAGACCTCTCGAATTACTGCTGCAATGCCAGCTTGAGTCACGTGACTGGGAGCAATTTTGCAAAAGCGAGCCGGGTTTTTGAGCAAAGTTATCGGATTATTGAGCATGTTTAGGTTGACGTGATTGAACAACAAAAAATCAGCAGTGTGTCCTGTGGCATTAGAGACTAGGTTATTAATAGAATTGGCAATAAGAAACAAGTACTGATCCCAGGTTGACGTACATCCTTCTTGAAGACAAAAGGAAGTCAGAGCGGTCTTCGTCAGCTTGACGGCAGCCTCAGCAAATGAATTCCCACGGGGAGAATATGGGCAACTTTGGTGAAGTTGGATGCCAAACGTGTCGGCAAAGTCTTTGAATTCTCCCGCCATAATTCCAGCCTCATTGTCGGAAGTTATATGCAGAGGGAGGCCAATGGACGTTACCCATGACTTGCGAAAGGCTTCTAGAATAGACTTGCTGCTTTTGTCTTTTAAGGGGACGGGTATAACAAAACGGGAATAATTGTCGACAATAATTAAAATATGTTTATTCTGGCCAGGGAAGGTGGTCGGCAAGTTTATGGCAAGATCAAGAGATAGGGAACAGCGTGGGTAACTAGCGGCTTTGTGTACGGCCATGCCGTGCTTTGACAAGGAGGAGCCATAACTCAGTTGGCAGACGCGGCAGCGGCGGAGTAAGTCGAACACGACAGCTTTGAGATTAGGACGAAAGTAGTCTCTGAGCATGGTGTCTACTACCCGCTGTTTGGGGGCGTGACCAGCCATAATCTTCCTAATGTCGCCGTGGTGAAGGGTAGAGGCTACTGGATAGATTAGGATCTCCGGAAGAACCAACCGGGGGCTGTACTTTGTCAAAGGCTTAAGTATCTCGGGAGAGCTGCCCTCGTGGTGCTTAGAACTGGTTTTGTCAACACGAATAAGAATTCCGTCTTTGATCAGGAAAGATTCTACAGTAGCTGAGTCCTTAATGCGCAGTAAATTAAAAATGTCCTTGCAGTACAAATCCTGCTGCTGGAGTTCTCGAAACTGCGACAGGGGAATGAGGCCGTCAGACAGAGCTGTGGCGGCAATGACATCAGACTGTCGCTGCGCGTCAAACGTGTACAAGGGCGGCAAGTCCGCGGAAGGCTCCAGCGTGTCTGCTGGGTCGGCGGGCGTCACGTCAGCTGCGGCGACTTGAGAGCACGTAATGATTTCTTCAGACACTGCGGCAGGATGAACAGAGGTGTCAACCCTGTGAAGTAGCCTTTTTAAGTCGTCTGCGGGTTCAAGCCATGCGTTATCCACGTGCGAGGAAGACTCGCGTTTGAGCATGAGGCTGACATCTGATTCCTGACAAGTGACGTTGACTTCCACAGAAATTTGGCTTAACAGGTTACTTA
>JANYEO010000229.1 GCA_025363025.1 Opitutia bacterium | reverse complement strand
TATGCCTTTGTGGATAAAAGTATTACGCTGCTCGTAAAGAAGCTTATAGAAGAATTCGGAGCAGATAAAATGTCCCTGAAGGCAGTCCTTGCTGGGGGGGCTAATATGCAAACTGCAAATCCTTTCTTTCGTTTAGGAGATCAAAATATTAAAGCCGTACGCGAAGTATTGCAAAAAGAAGGTTTGTCGCTCGTTGGGGAGGATACGGGGGGGACTCATAATCGAACCGTTCATTTAAATATTGGTAGTGGACAAGTCGCTGTTTCTTCTCCTATGCATAGTTGGGAAATGTTACTCAAATGAGCGTATCTACAAATACAGCGGCTGTTGACCCCGCTACAATCAAGCCCCTTACCCTCGAAGCTCTCTTGGGGGATGTGGAGAATCTCCCCCCGTCTCCTCAAATATTGCCGCAGTTGCTAGGCCTGCTAAATGATGACAATTCCAGCTTTGATGAAATCGTACAGCTCGTCAGTGTAGACCTTTCTTTGGCTGCTCAAGTTTTGCGCCTTAGCAATAGTGCTTATTACGGCGCTGCAACGAAAACGTACGATTTATCCGACGCAGTCCAACGGATTGGCTTGCGGGAGGTTTATCGGCTGATCGCCATGATTTGCAGTAAGGATTTGTTGGGCGGCGCCTCTGGCCTTTTCGATATGGAGGCCGGGGCCTTATGGAAGTACTCTTTGGCCTGCGCTATGGCTATGGAGGCCATGGCAGAAGTTGTCGGGGGCGAAAACCCTGCGACAGCTTATACCATTGGCCTGCTGCACTCACTGGGCAAGATTGTTCTTAGCACACGCGAACCTGTTGTATACCAACGTGTTTTCGATTTAATTGAAAAAGACGGTATCTCCATGGCTACTGCGGAAAAACAAGTGCTTGGTTATGATAACGCAGCCGTAGCTGGTGGCCTTTTGCGCAAGTGGGATTTTAAGGACCGTATTGCTATCCCCATTGCTTATCAGTACAATCCTTTAAAAGCGCCCGATTATACTAATTTGGCCGCTATGTTGCACTTGGCCATGTGGGTTGCCTCTAATGTCGGCTTTAGCTGTGGTAAGCACGCTTGGGCTATAGAGATAGACCCTGGGGCCCCCGCCGTTGCCCGTGTAAAAGAAGAGCTATTGCACGGCCTCCTCATCGTAGTTGCAGAGAAGATGGAAGAGATGAAGGCCCTCATGCCTTCTGACTAAGCTAGGCGCTTGTTGCCATGAAGTAGCAGCGGCCCTTTTATAAAGCTTGCGAGAAGGCCACTGGGAGAAGAGAAATAAGTATGCTTAATTATTTTTCTAGGCGGAAAGAACGGCGTTTAATCAAGGGCCTGCAAGAGCTTGAAAAGGCAGCAAGGAAAGTCCTGTGCTACCGCCGAGATGTTTTGCCCATGGCCGTTGTGACAGCTATTGAGGGCGCGCGCCAGTCCTTGTTTATGGCAATCAATGGGCATAAAAAAAGTGAAGACACCATTCTTCTTGAGCGAAAAGGAGAGGCCTTAGCCGCGCTTTTAAAAGCGAACGGGGGAAAGGTGTACCCTGCTAGTTTTTTAAGTGAGAATGTTGAGATGATTGTAGTGGCTGCAATACTAGCCATTGGGTTTCGTACCTTCTTTTTTCAACCTTTCAAGATTCCTACGAATTCTATGTATCCCTCCTATTATGGGATGACGGAAGAGATTTATACAAAAGCCTCAGATGCCCCTAACCCCTTTATGCGGGCCGTTCGTTGGGCACTACTCGGGGCTACGCACTTCGAGGTATTGGCGGCTTCAACGGGGGAGTTAGTCTTGTCTTTAAATCCGCCTGGGCCTAGTAAAAAATCAGGGCTTTTAAATTATAACGTGACACCTGCGCGGGGCTTACTGGGGCTCATTCCAGAGTCCGTTCGGGAATATACTTTTTGGGTAAACGGGAAGGCGTCAACCCTGCAGGTGCCTTTCGAGTATAATTTAGACGATGTCCTGCTGCAGCGCTATTTTCCTGGGGAAACAGCTTATGAGGACTTGCTCGAGCAGGCGGCTAAGACGGGGAAAATTCGCCCCGGTCGTGATGGTTATATGTGGTTTACAGGCATACAGTTAAAAGCACATGAGCCTATTTTAGACTTTGATATTTTGTCGGGGGATCGTCTCTTTGTAGACCGTTTTACCTTTAACTTCCGTGCACCTCGCGTGGGGGATACGATTGTATTTTATACGCGTCAAATTAAGGGTCTAAATCAACCAGATGGGACACCCGATGATCGCTTCTACATCAAGCGCTGCGTGGGGTTGTCAGGGGATGTGCTGGAAATTCGGC
>JANYEO010000110.1 GCA_025363025.1 Opitutia bacterium | reverse complement strand
CTCTTGAGGTAGGAGTGTACCGCCTTCCATAAGGGCGCGGTAAGTAGGGCTGAGGCGTAGCCGAGGGATATATTCGTTTTGAAGGGAGAGTATCCAGCTATCGCCATTTCTTTCTATACAGACATCGGGCACGACGACACGGTTACGGTCTTCCTTAAATTTGCGCCCAGGGGAAGGGTCTAGGCTTGCGATGGTTTCTATCGCCTCCTGGATGGCTTCTATGCTTGTTTTGAAGGATTTAGCGAGCTCCGGTATGCGGCGACGCAGGAGGAGGTCGTAATGGTTTTCTAAGATATCCGCGGCCAGAGGATTTTCGTCTCCTTTGGCTTGGAGCTGCCATATGAGGCATGTTTTGAGATCGGGCGCGCCTAGGCCAACGGGTTCTAATGTTTTGAGTAAATTAAGGGCAGCTTTAGCGGTTTTTAAAGATTGCTTAGCGAGGCTTGCGACTTCTTCGATCGGGAGGGTTAGGAGCCCTGTGTCGTCTAGGCTGCCAATAATGTACTCTAGTACCTGAAGCTCCTCTTCTGTAGCGCCGGACATGCGGGCTTGGTCCATTAAATGGGCTTCGATAGAAGTTTCCCCCTCGATAGAATCGAAGAAATGTTGGCGGCGTTCCGCATTTTCTGCCGTATAGGGGTTGAGGCGGGCTTCTTCTGCCAGGTGATCTGCCCAGGCTTCGTTATCTGCCTGCATGCGCTCTAAAGTGGCGGCTTCTAATGCGGCGGTTGGGCTATCGTCTCCATCGGATGGGTTATCTTCATTGGGGCCCGTTTCGAGGCTGACGTCTGAGCTGGGGAGCTCTTCTAAAACGGGGTTTGTTTCTAGCTCTTCTAAAATGGTGTTACGCAGCTCGAGGGTGGGGACTTGTAGTATTTTTAACGATTGCCGTAGTCCTGGAGCAAGTACCTGGGTTTGGACTTGTTTTTGAACTTGGAAGAGGCCTTGGTTCGCCATTTAATTAAGTAAGGCCAGGGGTTTCTCCGCGGGTCCACCTGTCTGCGGCTTTTTGGCCTTTTGGGCCGTAAAGATCGTGCACGTAGAGGGCCAGCTTTTCGTTCGTTGGGCCATAGCCATCGCTGTACAAATAACGCTCTAGCTCGTAAAGAAGATCCCGTGCGGAGCCGTAGCGGTCTTCCCTTGGGCGGGCCAGGGCTTTATGCAAAATGGTATTTAAAGGAGCATCAATGCCATGGCGAAGTTCTTGAAAATCCGGCAGGGGGGTATCTTGGATATTTTGCCGGGTAATGGCAGGGTCTATATCCTCAAAGTAATGATAGCCTAAGAGCAGCTCTGACATAACAATGCCGCAGGAGAAAATATCTGCCCGGTGGTCTGTAACTTCTCTACGTGCTTGTTCGGGGGAGAGATATTCGTCTTTACCGGCAATAACTTCGCCCTCTTTATTATACATTAAATTGAGCGCTTTCGCGATGCCGAAGTCCGACAGTTTAACGTCTCCTTCGTGGGAGAGCAGGATGTTTTTGGGATTAACATCTCGGTGGACGATGCCTAAGTGTTGCCCCTTTGTATCGCATTTTTGATGGGCATAGGCGAGGCCACGGCATACACGGGAGACGATGAAGATGCCTAAGTCTACCGGTACGTATTGCTCTGTCTCTAAATGGCGGACAAAAAAATCTTCTAAGCTAACGCCGTTTACATACTCCATCACCATGAAGTATTGGCCCTTGATAGAGCCCAAATGATAGGTTTGGACGATGTTAGTATGGATTAAGTCTGCAACGAGGCGGGCCTCTCCAATAAAATTCTCCCTAAATTCTTTGATAGCGGAGAATTCTTCGCGGATGATTTTGATGGCGACTTGCTTAGTAAAAGCATCTATGCCTTTTTGCCGGGCTTCGTACACAATCCCCATGCCGCCTTCAGCGATGATGCGTATGAGCTCATATTGAATTTCCGCTGAAATATGCTTTAAAAAGTCCTGCATTTAGCGGAATTATCTATCAAAAATTGCTTTAAAACAAGGTTAGATTGCTAGTTGAAAATGCTTAGATTTAGCATGTTAAGGGGCCAATGACATTGCTAAGTGGAGGCATTTTCGTTTGTCATTGTGTATTTTTTGTAATTTATTAAAAGAGCTGTCTTGGCCAAGAAATTGGGCATGATAGGGGACCTTTTCTCATTTGTTTTTTGTATACCACTTTTTTGCTCTTTGCATTAGGACTACGCTTGTGAGGGCTATTCCAATACATATGTTCGTGGCTTCTGGGACGGGGACGACTTCTCCCGAGGCTAACATGAATGCATTGTACGTCCCTGCAGCAAACCCGGTAGGATTTAGAAATTGTATTTGTGAAAGTTGGGTTGCTGTGAGGCCACTTGAATTGCTACCGAAGTAAACTT
>JANYEO010000079.1 GCA_025363025.1 Opitutia bacterium | reverse complement strand
AACGCCTCTGCTTGCACCATACTAAAGACAAAGGGTGTAGGCTCAACAGGCGCCTCTGTATGCCACAGCATCGTTAAAGCTAACACGAAGAACAAGGCCCCATGAAGCCCAAGCGATACCCAACCGGCTTGCTTAAATGAGTAGGCCATAGATTACAAAGGCTTTAGCCGGCTTTAGTATCTAGGCTAATTTGCGAGAGATTAGCCCCTTTAATAAGATCTACCACGGCCATCACTTGGCCATAAGGCAAGGCTTCATCCGCCCGCAAGTGAATAATAGGGGGCTTTGGCTGGCTAGCAAGCAGGTGCAAGCGTTGTGCAAGCTCTGACCGGGTTACGGCGTCCTTCCCCCAAAAAATTTTACCTAGAGCATCGATAGAAACGGCCTGGTGCTCTAGCTTCTCGGGTGGGGTAGATTGTGGACGCACACTCTCTAAAGGCAGATTTAACGGCACTGTTTGCTCTAACAGCGGCGTTGAAATCATGAAAATAATGAGCAGCGAAAAAGCCAGATCGATTAAGGGCGTAATATCGATCTGAGAGACAGAAGTAAGGCTACTTCTTTCGCGGCGGAAACGTCTGGCCATGGGTTAATGAAAGGCGGCGGCTGTTTCTTCTAACTCAAGCTCCATCCGATCTGCCAGAGTGCTGGCAAAGTTTTCCAGATCAATAATCATTCCCTTTGTACGGGCGGTTAAATAATTATACCCAAAAACAGACGGAATGGCCACGAGAAGAGCGGCTACAGTGGTTAAAAGCGAACCAGATACCCCCGGCGCCAACATCTGCAGCGTAACGGTAGCCTGCATGGAGACGGCCCCAAAGGCATCCATAACCCCCCAGGCTGTACCCAAAAGCCCCAGGAAGGGAGCGCCTGAAATGATAGTTCCCAGGAAAAGCATTTTTGATTCGTACGCAATACACTTTTCTGCAACGGCCCGTTGAAGGGCATTTTCTATATGATTTAAGCGTTTAAGGCGTGCGCTAGCATCTGATAAATCGAGCTCCTGCGTTTTTTCAAAGGCTTGAAGGGCCACAGCGGCCAAGGCGGCGTAAGGAGCGAGCCCCGGATGAGGGGCAGGCAAATTAAGAGCGGTTACGGCTTTGGCTTGGGCGAGCTTGCGCTCTAAGGTTAAATTTAACGTTCGCAGACGAGAAAGATCCAGGTGTTTGCCAATCATCACCGTCCAAGCAGCAAAGCTACACAAAACAAGTACCAAAACGATTGCCTGACCAGCCGTATTGGACTCGTTAAAATAACTGACGAGGCCAGGAGAGGCTACAGTGGCTGCAGCGACCCCTGTGGTGCTTAAAAAAGAAATCGGGAAAAAAACCATGCTCTTTTCCTATAAAACAATATTTTGATGACTGCAAACTCGAAAATAAATCCACAAAAAAATCATACTCTGCATTCAATACTGAAGTTTCATTGGTATTTACTTGACAAATAAATGTATATATTTATTCAAATAACTTTTCTTAAGTAAATACATGAAAAAGTTAACGCTAATTGTAACCTTATTAATGCTTCCGCTCGTATCTGTCATGGCGCAGCCAATGGACGAAGATTTTGACGACGAATATGCCATTCCTCCAGAAATTTTAGCGGCACCAAACGATGTTCAACTCCTCTGGGCGGCTAACAATAACGACCTAACCTTTGCGCGGCAGGCTGTAGCGAATGGCGCCGATCTTAACATAAGGTCCATCGAAGGCTATACCCCCTTGATGATGGCTGTCTTCGCTCAAAATGAAGGAATGGTCGAGTATTTAGTAGAAACAGGGGCTAATGTACTGATAACAAATTATGCAGGCGATACGGCCTATTTACTGGCAAACAGGATGTGCTATTTTAATATAGGAACTTTTTTACTCCACATGGAGGGGATAGCCAGAGCGCAAGCAGAGGCCGGAGCCCATGAAGCAGCCAGGCAAGCACAAGCAGCAGCCAGGCAACTAACAATACTTACAGCAACCTTCAGCTATTGGTCGATTTAAGAAAGAAAATAATTGTTCAAAATTCAAACTTTGAACGGTCGGCATTATAACGAGACCGCATGCAGAATGCTTTGATTTTCAGATGATTACGAGCGAGGCGCGCGGAGCGTACACACAGGTACGTGAGCCGGGCGAACGCAGTAAGAGCTGAAAAGAAAAGCGTTATGCGGCGGTCTCTTGTTGCCTTGATAGAGTTTCTCCGAGTAAGTTTGCCTATAAATGACAACCGGAGGCTTTATTACATTTGAAGGGGGTGAAGGGGCGGGAAAAACCACCCAGATTGAGCGCTTAACTAGGCGTTTGCAAGCAAGTGGCAAGACGGTTTTAGCCCTAAGAGAACCGGGGGGAACACCCCTAGGCGAAGCCATCCGTAGCCTCCTTAAAAACCCGCCAGGGCCATTGTGTGCCGAAGCGGAGCTAGCCTTATTTATCGCAGCCAGGGCCCAGCTGGTAAGAGACGTCATCCGCCCGGCACTCGAGAAAGGGACCATTGTCCTATGTGACCGCTTCCTCGACTCTACCATTGTTTATCAAGGGATAAGCCGGGGGCTATCCTTGGAGACAGTTGAGACTTTAAATGATTTTGCGGTAGGGCCTACACGTCCGCATTTGACTTTTTTCTTAGATTTACCCGCTGAAATAGGGCTGGAACGCGCGAAGAACCGGGGAGAAGCCACAGACCCTCTGGAGCAAGAACCCCTCGCCTTCCACGAAAAGGTACGCAAAGGCTACCATCAATTGGCGCATGCACAGCCTAACCGCTTTATGATACTCAATGCCCAAGACAGTGTAGAGGTATTAGAAACGGCAATTGGCGCCCAAGTAGAAACTTTTTTTAAAGGGATGGATTATGCATGAGCAAAAATCGAGCCTAGCCATTTTAGAAAGGGCACAAAAAGCAGGACGACTGGGACATGCCCTCCTATTGCACGGAGAATCTTTAGAAGCTTTAGAGCAAGCGGCTTTACACATAGCTGGGGATATTTTAGGTACGAAAAAGCCGTTGCAACATGCGGACTTCTTCTGCATACGCCCGGCCAACAAAATGCGACAAATAGGAGTAGAGCCTACACGAGGCCTCATCCAAGCCCTTCAGCAAACCCCTATGCAGGGTGAGACAAAAGTGGCCCTAGTAATAGATGCGGACCGCTTCCACACTTCAGCAGCCAATGCGTTTTTAAAAACACTGGAAGAACCGGCTGAAGATACAACCATCCTCCTCCTCAGCACTCGCTTGCACGCGGTGTTAGCGACGTTACGCAGCCGCTGTCAACATTACCGCTTTAATGAAAAACAAGCGGCCAATTTAGGCGAGGGCTGGGCGAATTGGCTAACTGATTATGATAAGTGGCTACTAACTGCAGCCGAGCGGCCAAAATCTGCAGGAGATGTAGCAGACCGTGTCATGGGTTTGTACGCCTTATGTTATCGTTTTGAGCAAGAGCTAGGGCTATTAACAGACGAAGCCTGGGAACGAGCTGCAAAGCTACTCCCCGAAAATACACCCGATGAAGAAAAAGACGCTTTAGAGGTGGGGACCCGCAAAAACCTCCGCCGCCGCCTCTTTGCCAGCATTGCCGAGACAACCCGTTACAATGCCCTGAGCCTGCCGTGCTCCCCCGATCGATTAAGGGCCCTTACCCGGGTAATTGATATTTTGGAGCACAATGTAGGCCTCCTGGAGGTTAATTTAAATGAAGCCACCGCGCTTGAGACGTATTTATTGAATGTTGTAAGGCTCTGGATTGTGTAAATAAAAAGCCTCTTACTTAAGAAGAACCCATCGGCGAAACGGGAGCGCAGAAGCCTTTCCTGGGAGATGATTTTGAGAGGAGGCGCGCGGAGCGTACTAAAGGTACGTGAGCACGATGCTACTCAAAAGCGCTCCCAAGAAGGGCTTCTGCGCTCCCGTTTTAGATCTTTTTCCAAAACGATTGTATATCTGATTCCCCTAGCCCCCGGTAGCCTTGGCGCCAGGTGCCATAATAATCTTTGGCCTCAAAGCGGCGGCGCCATTCGCGTACATGAAAGGCCATATCATTAAGCGCATTTAAAAAGACGGGAAAGGTACAGCGCTTGGCATTAAATGCGCGAAAAAAGATAAGCTCTTGAGTAGAGCGATCAAACGCAAAGGTGGCGCCATTCGTCCCTTGTCCAAAGAAATTGGCCTCTAAGCAAATAGCTAAAATAGCCCGGAGATCCTTAACGGCTAAGGGTGGAATGCAAACGACGTTCGATAAATAAAATTGGCTTTTATCTGGAGATGCTTGCAAAAAAACTAAAATGTCCGGGGCGAAAGAGAAAGCGTAGCGGCCAGCCTCATCTGGCTTGGGCACAGCAAGGCCAAGCTTATCGCTAAACATGCGCACCAGTTCACTAAATTGCATAAAGATATCTCTATAGGAAAGCGGAACATTTTTCCAGATTAAGATTGATTGAAGATAGCAGGATAGAGTGTGGTGTACTATGAAATTTCGTGTGCTTGGAAGCAGCAGTGCGGGCAATTGTGGACTCCTCCACACCCAAGAAGCCTGCGTGCTCATTGATGCCGGCCTCTCCGGACTGCGTACACGTAAAATCCTTGATAGCCTGGGGCACGCGGTAGAGGATATTCAGGCCGTTTTCCTCACCCATGAGCACCATGACCATACGGCGGGAGTCTTAGGCCTTTCAAAATACCCACATATTCAGTTTTTCGCCAATCGGGATACCGCAGATGCGGTGCAGCGGAAAATTAAACGCCCCGTCCGTTGGTCCCTCTTCGAAACGGGGGATGCGTTGCAATTTAAGGATATCCGGATCAAGACTTTATCTATCCCTCATGATGCGTATGACCCAGTAGGCTACGTCTTCCAAACCGGAAATAACCCTGAAGAACGCCTCAGCCTGGCCTGGGTAACGGATTTGGGGCACATCCCGCCTGCGGTGAAGCAGGCTATTCATGAAGTGGATTTGCTCATTATAGAAGCCAATTATGATGAGGCCCTCCTAGAACAAGATGCTAAAAGACCCTGGGCGCTAAAACAGCGTATCCGCGGGAGGCACGGGCACCTCTCTAACGCCGATACGCATGCCTTCATAACGGGGCACCCGCATGCAAAATGGAAGCATATTCAGCTCGTACATTTAAGCAGAGATTGCAATAATGTGAGCCTTGTACGAGAAACATTTGCAACCCTCAGCCAACCGGGTAAGCGCCTAAATGTGACCGTGTTTGACCCAGCGGGCGGCCCGGGTGATCTCTTAGATTTGCGAGGCTTTGCGCAAGCTTAAGGGCGACCCAATAAAATCAATTCAGCCATTTTTCATGAAATATCAATATCGACATACGAAGATTATTTTTACGCTAGGACCTGCCACTGCGGAAGAGGCCGTTCTTGAAAAGATTTTTTTGGCAGGCGCTGTTATTTGCCGCCTCAATATGGCTCATGCAACCCATGCCTGGACGCGTGAGATGATCCGCCGCATCCGCCGGGTAAGTGAAAGGATTGAAAAGCCAGTGGCCCTGATGATGGACGTTAAGGGCCCAGAAATCCGCACGGGAGACTTACCAGAAGCCGTAGACCTGAAACCCGGTCAAAAAATCGATTTACTTGTCTGTCCTGAAGCCCTCCAAGAAGGCACCCTCGGCGTTACGGTTAACTACCCAGGCATTGTAAATGACCTAGAGGTAGGCAATACCATTTTAGTAGATAGTGGCCTCATCCGCCTCAAAGTAGCCGAAAAATTTGCAGACAGGCTCCACTGCGAAGTCCTTATTGGCGGACGCATGGGCAGCCGTCGACATATCAATTTACCCGGTGTACACGTAGGGTTACCGGCTCTGACGGAAAAAGACCTGCAAGATATTGCCGTGGGCATGGAAGAAGGGATTGAATTTTTTGCCCTTTCTTTTGTTCGCCAAGCCTCTGACATTGACCTTTTGCGGCAGCACCTAAAAGCAGGGGGCTCCCAAGCGCGCATCATTGCGAAGATTGAAGACCAGTCCGCCATTGCCAATATTGACTCCATCATCGAAGCCTGTGATGGCATTATGGTGGCCCGGGGAGATTTGGGGATTGAGTGCCCTTATGAAGAATTGCCTATCATCCAGCGCAGTACAGTTAATGCCTGTATTAAACGCGGGAAGCCGGTAATTGTAGCCACCCACATGCTAGAGAGCATGATTATGGCCCCTGTACCAACGCGGGCTGAAGTATCGGACGTAGCCAATGCCGTCTTTGAGCAAGCGGACTGCGTGATGCTATCGGGAGAAACAACGGTAGGGAAATTCCCCGTTGAATGTGTGGAAGTCATGACCCGTATTGCTGAGCAAATAGAGAGTAATGCAGAGCCTTCTTTTCGCCCTGATCTCAAGCTGCACCGCCCGAAAGATAAACTCTTACGTTCGGCTGTTGCCTTGGCCCAGGACCTGAAAAAAGCAGGCATTATCGTTTTTACACGCAGTGGGTACTTGGCCCAGATATTATCCTCCCTCCGCCCGGTTGGCTGCCCAATTTATGCGTTTACGGATACCCCAATGTTGTTCCGGCAACTCCATTTGCTCTGGGGGATTGAGCCCTTTTTAACGGAATTCTCAAAAGACCCGGAAGTAACGATTAAAAATGCGTTTATGTGTTTGCATGGCAAGCACTGGGTCCGCAAAGGAGATTGGCAAGTCGTCGTCATGAACGTCATCCATGGGGACAAGGTCATAGACAGTATACAGTTACGCCAAGTAGAGTGGCTTTAGGACAAGGTTAGAAGGGGCAACTTTTGAGCGCTTATGTTGTTGGTACGCCATCAAGTGCCTTAGCACACTCGGTCGTACAGCCTAGTAATCATCTCAAAATCCGCCCCTTCTAACCCTGTCCTAGCAATAAATCCCCAATATGATTTAACGATCAGCCAGGCGGCCTAACAATTTCACAATATCCCAATGGCCCCGTTGAGCTGCATAATCCATAGGAGTTAGCCCCATTTCATCGGCAATATTATGCAATGCTCCATTATTAATAAGCCAGCGTACTACCTCCAGATTACCTGCATGCGCAGCATAATGCAAAGGGGTGCGCCCCTCATATAACACGTTCAAATCCGTCCTGTTAGGCCGATTCAAGTATGAAGTGCAGCACCCACTTGATCAGTTGAGGACACCGCATTAAATGCCTTAAAAAAGTGCGACACTAAAAACGGACGGGGCTCAGGAAGCGAGTTGCTGAGGCGGCGAACTGCTGTGAGCGAGGCCAAGTCTCTATTTTCGGGCGTTGGCAACGGAATAACGGAGTTATTATTATTGTTGTTATTATTGCTAGAAGATGGGTTTATGTATCCTAACCCATTCCTTGAAAAAATAGAAAGCGATCGAAGACCTTCGGTCGTTAGCCGAAACGCACTCAGCAGAGAAGAAGGAACGGAGGATAAAGATTCATTAGACCGACGATTATCTAAAATATTGGGTTGATATACATGAAATATGTATTCCCCCCTGAATGCCTCCCCGTTAGGGTTAAAGGGAGCAGGGAGTGGAGCAAAATCTTTCTGGGAATAATGAGTGAAGCGCTCCTCCGCATTCAATGAATCAGAATCCTCCTGGGTCTCTAATTCACCCGTGTTTTCACTGTCATAATCTATAATAACATCTTCTATAATCTATAATAACATCTTCTCCATTAATGGGTTGCGTCGGGACTTGCAAAAAAACTGAACCCTGAGGAAGATAGGCCGATTGCGTTATACTGGGGGCAGGAAAAATCGAAGCCTCGGATCGCTGATTTATCAAAGACAAATTAGTCAATCCCTGCCCGCCTCTAGTAAATAGCTGCACCACATGAAAATGCTCAGCATGCAAGGCAAGCACAGCCGGTGTATCCCCCGCCTGATTAAGTGTATTTATATTAGCGCCTGCCTGAATGAGGCGTTGTACGAAATCCGCACGGCCCAATTGAGCTGCTAGATGAAGTAAGGTGTTGCCCTCGCGATCTAGGATCGATCCCAAATCCACCCCCTCAATCATATTTAAAAAATCATAAAATAATTCAACTTTGCCCTCCCTAATCATGTCAAACAGCTCTTCAAAAAAATCGTCCTGTTCCGGCTCTTGATTATTGTTATTGTTAGAGGGGGGATTGGCATATCCCAACCTATTCTCTGATGGCAAAACCGCCACTGCTTCATTAATGAATTGTTCCTGAACGAGTGCAACAGGGAAATATTGAGGAACATACGACGATTGCGCTCTATTTGGAAGAGGAGAAAACAAGGCCGCGGGCTGTTGATTTATCAAGGGCAAGTTATCCGAGAACTGCACCCGTCTAGTAAGCACCTGCATAATAGCATAATGCCCAGCCTGAATAGCAAGCATAGCCGGTGTAGCCCCTTCTCGATTAGTTGCAGTTGCAATCAGCACCTGCCCGGATAAGGCATTGTACAAATTTTAAATTGCCCATGCGAGCCGCCACATGCAGGGGGGTATCCTCATTTGTATTTAAACGAAGATTGAGGATCCTTGGGTTCGCTGCGACTAGATCAAAGAATATCTCGATCTCTCCTCGATTGACTACTTGCAGAATTTTTGAGCTTTCTGGACTTGTTACAGTGAATTTACCTAGGTACCTAGGCATGCTGAAAGCGGCACCGCTTGTGAAAATAAATAAAGAAGCCATTAAGAGCCGGATGGATTTCATAATAAAATAAAGTAAAACAAGAATACGTAAAAAATAAGTTATTATACCTACCTGTAGATGATATATTTTATTAAAAAGGCAAAAAAGCCGAGTGACCCTCCCCGCAGAAACGGCCCTATTCGTTATAAACGGGGCTCAGTATCTTGGTCCAGATTCTCTAATAAAGTAACAATACGGCTACCGCGCTCCATCGAATCATCAAAGATGAATTGAAGCCTGGGCAGCATTTTGAGCAAATTAGAATCTGCCAGGGCTTTCCGTAGAGAACCGGACCAAGACTTTAAATTCTTTTTTGCCAAGGCTTTATCGGCTTTATCCCCAATAACTGCATAAAAGACTTTGGCCTGCTGCAAATTAGACTCTGTCTGTACGCCTGTAAGCGTGATGCGGACAGAAGCCGTACCATACCGTGAGCGCAAGCATTCGCTAAGCTCTCTTAAAATGACTGCGTTTACGCGCTCTAAATAACTTGCCATATAAACCGTTCAGTAATGTCTGAAATAAAAAGTAAAGAAAGGAAAAGACTGAGTCTTAAAATAGGGCCTGAAAGTCTTGATTTTGAGAAGATTTTGAGAGGAAGCGCGCGGAGCGTACGTTTTAGTACGTGAGCACAGTGATGCTCAAAAGCACTCAAAAGAATGGCTTTCAGGCCCTATTTTATAAAGTGGCGGGTATCTTCTCAATTATATAGGACTCAATAATATCCTTAGCCTGGTAATTATCGTACCCTTCTAAGCGAATACCACACTCGTAACCGGCGCGGACTTCATTCGCATCGTCTTTAAAGCGTTTGAGAGTAACGACTTTACCTTCGTGAAGGACAGTGCCTTTACGAATAAGACGGGCTTGAGAATCTCTCGTGATTTTGCCTTCGGTAACCATACAACCGGCCACCGCACCTTTGGTGAGAGAAAAGAGTTGGCGAACTTCTGCCGCCCCGACTTTGACTTCCTTGAGATCAGGATCCAAGAGCTCCGCCATGGCTTCGCGAACTTGATCGATGAGCTCGTAAATAATATTATGCTGAATGATCCGCACGCCCTCATGCTTGGCTACAGCAGGGACACCCGTATCGAGCTTGGTATTAAACGCCACAATCGTCGTCCCCGAAGTAGAGGCCAACATAACGTCGCTTTTTGAAATAAGCCCAACGCTGGAATCGATAACTTCAAGCGAGACCTTCGTGCTCTTAATCGCAAGCAAGGCCCCGGCCAATGCTTCTACACTGCCATGTACGTCTGCCTTAATGAGGACTTTGAGGAGCTTTTTTTGATCCCCCAGGGAGGCAAAGAGAGACTCCATGCTCATCGCTATTTTAGGCGCTGCTTCGCGCTGAGCTTGCCGTTTACGGGCTTCGATAAAGTCTTCTATGCAAACTTTGGCTTCTTTTTCGTTCTTAACCACACGAGCGATAAGACCGGCCTCTGGGGTCTCCGACCAACCAATTGTTTTTAAAGGCGTGGACGGACGAGCTTCTTTTAAGGGTTTACCCTTATCATCTGCCATAGAGCGCACACGGCAAAAAGCGGTACCGCACACAAGGGTATCCCCTATGCGAAGCGTCCCCTCTTTGACAATGACACTGGCCGTACAGCCAAGCCCTTGCTCCATCTGGGCTTCGATAATAGTGACCTCCGCCGGGCCTTTAGGATCCGCCTTGAGATCCAACATTTCGGCCTGAAGGAGGATGCTATCGAGCAACTCGGGCATACCATCTCCCTTAATGGCAGAAATAGGCGCCACCAAAGTTTCGCCTCCCCAATCTTCTGAAGCGATGCCCCGCTGTTGAAGCTGTTGCTTTACCTTTTCTAAATTGGCCCCTTTGGCATCCATTTTGTTAACGGCAACCACGACAGGCACATTAGCCTTTTGGGCAAACTTAAGCGCTTCGTCCGTTTGAGGCATAAAGCCATCATCTGCCGCGACAACGAGAACCGCGATATCCGTAACATTGGCCCCACGTTCCCGCATTTTAGAAAATGCAGCGTGGCCCGGAGTATCAATAAAAGTGATTTTGTGATCTCGATGCTCTACCTGATAGGCCCCAATATGCTGGGTAATGCCCCCGGCTTCGCCTTTAACCACGTTGGTACGGCGAATAGTATCTAGCAGGGTTGTTTTACCATGGTCTACGTGACCTAAAACGCAAACAACAGCGGGCCGAGACTCTAAAATAGCTTCACGAATGGCAGCTACGACTTTCTTCGCAGGTTGCTGAGCCTGAGTCTCCCCGCGGTGCCGGACCTCGAGCTCTACCCCATGACGCAGGGCTAAGCGAACTGCCACGTCTTCATCGATAACTTGATTCATGGAGGCAAAAATGCCCATTTCCATAAGTTCAGAAATTAAGCGAAACGGCTTAACATCGAGCAGGGTAGCAAAATCCCTCACGACGACGGGAGGCTTGCACAAAGCTTTGCGTAAAGCGGCGGGGGCTGGAATAGCCTCGGCCGTGACGCCTTCTGCATTTTCTAAAGAAACTTCTACTGCAACTGGCACAGGAGGGCGCGTTACAGGCCGTGGCGGTAAAGCGGCTGGCGCCTTCTGCATAGGAGGCAATGCGGGCGCCTTTGCGTAAGCAGGGGCAGCAGGTGGAAGACCCGACACAGTAACCTCCGGCTCTACGACGATATGAGCGGCCGGTGCTGCTACAACAACAGGCGTAGGAGCCTTAGGCTGCAACGCGGCGGTTGATACAGGCCTAGGCAAGCTTGCAGGCTTCGGAAATGCCGGAGGGCGTGGAGGCAAGGCGGGCGCTGTAAGCCCCTTTAAAGAAGGCACCCCAGGCGCCATTTTGCCGGGCAAAAGTGCGGGAGCAGCTGGCAGTTTAGCAACTGCTGGTAAAGGAGCAGGAACGGATACCGTAGCTACAGGCAGAGCAGCATCAACCATTACTGCTTCGGGTTCCGCAGCAGGCGGGGCCACGGGTATGCTTGGGCTAACGACAGTAGCTTCTGGTTTTGCAATGGGCTCTTCTACCTTAAGTGCAGCAGGCTCTACAGAAGAAACAGGGGCCAAACGATCCTTATATTCTTCGAGCAGCGCGTCTGCATAGATATTAGGAATCGTATTAGAAGGACTATCGGCCTTTAATCCGCGCTCTTTAAGAATAAGGATAAGATCCTTATTCTCCATTTGGAGCTGCTTTGAGAGCTGATAAATGCGTACACTCATGAAAGACCTTCTGAAAAACTAAAAAATAGGCGTTAAAAAAATACCCACTAAACGGGATTAGCCCTGTTTTTGGGCGTTAAACTCTGCAACACGGGCCAAAACCCCTGCTGCTTCGTCAGCGGTAAAGCCTGCGTCCTCCAAGTCACTAGCGGT